>JBJTGN010000183.1:0-2887 GCA_046093905.1 Actinomycetota bacterium | reverse complement strand
CACCGCTCAGCCCATCGACCACGCTGTCGATCTGCAAACGTGCATTGCCGATTCGATCTCGGCAAAGCCGAATCAACGCTGAAGCCCTCTCCACTCGATCGGCGAGAACGTCGACGTCGACATCGGGTCGCTCGAGTTCGGACAGGATCTCCTCGAGTTCCTGCAGAGCTTCGGCATATCCGAGGTCTTCGACGGATGCGTCCTTCTTCTTCGTCGCCATCACAGCTCCTTGTTTCGGCTCGTTGGGTCGTCACTTGACACTGATTCCGATGGAGATCCAGTACCGATCCTGTCGATCGTGCTCACGACTGTTCCATCGGCGACGACCGTCACGATCACCTCACCGGCCGCCACTTCGTTCACGCTGCGGACAACGCGTCCCGTCGTTGTTCGAGTGATGGACCAGCCACGCGCCAGAACATTGCGCGGATCGAGTAACCGCACCCGAGTCGCAGCATTGTCCAGTTCTCGCTCACGGTCGGCGAAGAACTGAGGAACTCGTCGAACGATTCGATCGACGCGAGCATTCAGTCGCTCATCGGCACGATCGACAGCGGACCGAGTATGGATGACGATGTCTCTGCTCACGCGATCCAACATGGTCCCATTACGTTCGAGCTGACTTCCCGCCACCTGCGCAATCGTCGACCACAGGGTCTCGGTCTCATCGACGAATTCACGAACCCGGTCGATCACTGCAACGGCACATGCAGTCGGGGTCTTGTGACTCTCGAATGCAACTTCGTCGGCAACGCTCAAGTCGATCTCGTGGCCGATCCCGGTCAGCACGGGCAACGAGCACCGAGCAATCGCTCGAGCAATCGGCTCTGCGTCGAATGTCGACAGGTCCGTTTTGCTGCCGCCGCCGCGAATCACAACGACGGCATCGAGGTCCTCTGCGCCGCTGAACTCGTCGATCGCGCGCGACACAGCGTCGACTGCAGATTCTCCCTGCACGACGACATCGGCAAGGACGAGACGAAATCCGAAGTCGCTCGCTTCGATCTGATTGCGGAAGTCGGCCCATGCTGCACTGCTGCCGCTCGTGACGACTCCGAGTCGCAATGGAACCGGTGAGAGCTCGATCTCCTTGTTGCGGTCGTAGTCCCCCGACTCCCTCAGTCGCCGCACGAGTTCGTCTCGCTGAAGTGCGATTTCGCCGAGCGTGAACCGCGGATCGATGCCGCGCATGATCAGCGACAGGCGACCAAAGGGTCCGTAAAAGTTGAGCGATCCGTAGATGCGAACCTTGACGCCGTTCACGAGTTCGAGGCCGGACTTCACGAGAATCGGGCGCAACTTCATCGCGTCTCCGGCCCACAGGTTGACGCTCAACTGCGCCTTCTTCCCTGAACCACTGTCGTCTTGTTCGACGAGCGTGAAGTACGTGTGGCGATTCTTCACACTCAGCCCGGTGATCTCACCCCAGACCCAGAACCCACGCTCGAACGTGTCGTCGAGTGTGGCGTTGATGACATCGACGAGTTCGCTGATCGAGAACGTCGGCACATCGTCTGGCCCGACAACGGCAACATCCTCGAATGAACTCATGACAACGGTCATTCTGCCCCAGTCTCACGACTCGTTGTGGGCTCGACGTGTGCAATCAGGCCGACCTTGCCGAGAACGTGATCATGCCGTGCCCGCGATGGGGTGCGTATAGCGTCGGTCTCGTGACCGGAACACTCGTCATTCTCCGCCATGGTGAAAGCACCTGGAACAAGGCAAACCTTTTCACGGGCTGGCACGATGTTCCGCTATCGGACAAAGGCCGAATGGAAGCCAGCGCTGCTGGCGCTTTGATGGCCCAAGAGGGACTGTTCTTCGACACCTCGCACACGTCGGTTCTCGAGCGCGCTGTCGTCACGCAACATCTTGCTCTGACCGAAATGGGTCAAGTGTGGTTGCCCGTTTCCCGTTCGTGGCGCCTCACCGAACGGCACTACGGCGCACTTCAAGGACTCGACAAGAAGGCAACGACTGATCTGCACGGTGCCGAGCAGACGAAGGTCTGGCGACGGAGTTTCGATGTACCGCCTCCGCCGGTGGATCGAGAGAGCCCCGAACATCCCGCCAATGATCGCCGCTATCGCCTGCTCGACCAGAGCCTGTTGCCGGCAAGCGAGTGTCTGAAAGATGTCGTCGAGCGCGTTCTCCCCTACTGGAACGACGTGATCGTTCCCCAGTTGCAAGAGGGACTGACCGTTCTGCTCACCGCTCACGGAAACTCGCTGCGCGCCCTCGTCATGCACCTCGAAGGAGTGTCCGAGTCGGACATCGCCGAGCTGAACATTCCGACGGGTGCACCGCGCCTTTACACATTCGACTCGACCATGAAGGTCGCAAGTGCCCGTTACCTCGGCGATCAGGCTGCAGTCGAGGCCGCAGCACGAGCAGTGGCGAACCAAGCCGGAACCTGATTCGGTTCCGAGCGGCACCCGTCGCGAGGGCAGGCTGTGCCGATCGACTCATCTGGGTGACGACTGGGACAGCGCTGCGAATCATCACTTGTTCACGAGCGTTCTATAGTGCTGTCCATGGCCAGCAAAAAGTCCTACCTCGAAAGTCTCCGCAAAGTGTCGCTGTTCTCCTCCTGCTCCACCAAGGACCTGGAGAAGATCGCCAAGGCTGCCGATGAAGTCACCCTCGCCCCTGGTGCCCTGATCGTGGATCAGGGTCAGACGGGTCGTGAAGCGTTCGTCATCGTCAAGGGCTCAGCGATCGTCAAGCGCAACGGGAAAAAGGTTGCAACGCTCGGACCGGGCGCAGTCGTTGGCGAACTCTCGCTCCTCGACCATGGTCCGCGTACCGCATCGGTGATCGCCGAAAGCGAGTGCGTCCTTCTCGTGATCAGCCAGCGTCAGTTCCTCGCAGTCATCGACGCGAT
>JBJTGN010000182.1:0-13663 GCA_046093905.1 Actinomycetota bacterium | reverse complement strand
CCTATGTGCGTGCCGCTCTTGGTTCGCTCACGTCGGCCAAACCGATCTCGCCTGATGCCCGCATCGCGTGGTTCCTGATTCTGTCGAGCGTCCCCGCAGCTCTCGCCGGCGCGCTGTTCGAATCATGGATCGATGACACGCTCGGCACTCCGACCGTCATCGCAGTGTCCCTCATCGTGTTCGCCGTCGTTCTCGCAACTGCGGACAAACGCGATGGTCGGCGTGCGCTCGAGGACATGACCTGGAAGCACGCCGCTGGTATCGGGTTGGCGCAAGTCCTGGCTCTGAATCCGGGCACCTCGCGATCGGGAATCACAATTTCTGCAGGCCGGATCTTCGGACTCGACAGATGGTCTGCTGCGCGCTTTTCGTTCCTGATGAGTCTCCCGATCACGGCGGGAGCCGTTGTGTTCAAAGTCGGCGGACTCGTCGCAGACGGATTGCCGCCTGACTTCGTGACTCCGATGCTGATCGGTGTCGGCGCCTCGGCATTGTCTGGTTGGGTTGCCGTTGCGGGATTGTTGCGACTGGTGCGAACTCGCACGTTCGGAGTGTTCGTGCTCTACCGAATACTCCTCGGTGCAGCGATCCTTCTACTCGTGGCGTCGTCCTGGCGCTGACTCCTCGAGTCTGATGGCTCAGGTCGACGAGGAGTCGCTCGATGCTGCAGGAGTCGATGACGGAGCAGCAGACGACTCGGTCGATGCGGCCGAAGTCGATGAGGTCGAACTGGTCGACGTCGACGAGGATCCGCCGCGGCTGTCGGTGGTGTAGAAGCCTCCACCTTTGAACGTGACGCCGACAGGCTGAAAGACCTTCTTCACGGGTCGCATGGTTCCATCGGCAGGATGGGGGTATTTGGTGAGAGCGTCGTCGGTGAAGGCCTGCTGGACTTCGATCGTCTCGCCGGTGTCGATGAATTTGTAGACGTAAGTAGGCATGGGGGTCGTTCTCCGGAGACCGAAGTCTAGAGTCGTCTCATGAGCACCCACGGCTCTCGCAGGCCTGATTCGAGGCAGGAAGAGTCGGGGTCGACCCCGCGAGTGCGAACTGCAGTCATCCCGGCAGCGGGCCACGGCACGAGGATGTTGCCCGCCACGAAATCCGTTCCCAAGGAATTGCTGCCGCTCGGAGAGAAACCTGCTCTGCAATTCGTCATCGAAGAGGCACTCGGAGCCGGGGTTGATCGAGTCATTGTCATTTCGTCTCCGACCAAGCCGGCAATTGCCGACTATCTGGCTCCTTCTCCAGTTGTGGAAGCGGTTCTCGATCGTCTGGGTCGTGTCGACCTTGCTGACGGGCAACGCCGACTCGGCAGTGGGGTGGAAGTGACAGTGGTGATGCAGGACGAGCCTCTCGGTCTCGGCCATGCAGTCGCCTGCGCGCGGCGTGCAGTGGGCGAAGAGCCTTTCTTCGTACTCCTTCCCGACGAACTGATGGAGAGTTCCCAACTCCTCGTGGAAATGGCTCGGATTCACGATGAACTCGGAACCAGCGTCATCGCTGTCGAGCCGATGCCGATCGAGGAGATCTCCCGCTACGGAGTGGTTGCCCCGGTGTCGCACGTTCCTCGGTGGACGTCGATCGAACCAGAACTGTCGGAGCGCGTCGTGCCGTTCGATGACGTCGTGGAGAAGCCGCTCCCATCCGAAGCACCGAGTGATCTTGCGATCATCGGCCGTTATCTCCTGACGAGCGACATCTTCGACGATCTCGATCGCGTCGTTCCCGGAGCGGGTGGTGAGATTCAGCTGACCGATGCCTTGGCCGCGCAGTCGCACCGGACTCCATCATCGGCTTTGAAGACCACGATCCATCGTCGGGACATCGGACACCCACTCGGATGGGTGAAAGCTGTGATCGAGAGGGCGTTGGCTCATCCGGCGATCGGAGACGAAGTGCGAACCTTCATCCGCGAAGAATTCGAACTCGAACCTCCACAACCGAACTGATTGGTCATTCAGCTCGTACGCGTGAAGGCCCCGGGTACATCGAGGGGAAATCCGAACGCGTCCACGTCGAAGACTTGGGGTGGCGAGTCGTCACGTGCGATCGACCAGGAGCGGCCGGTGAGTTTCGAGTACGAAATTCGGACACGCGTGATGGCGAGAGAGTCCGGATCGATGACGACACTGTCGACAGACCTCGTCCCGCCGACGTCGAGGTCGAGTCGTCTGATCGCAAGGACGCCGGTGAACGCACTGCCGGAAATGTCGACGTCTTCGCATCCCCCGAGCTCTCGACGTTGAGATCCGTTGACTTCCCCCCAGTGGCCACTCCCATCGTTGGCCAACCACAGATCTGGTTCGTCGAGGTCGCGAAACAGAAGCATCTGTTGAACCTTCCACATCGCAGACATTCGAATGACGTAGTGAACATCGATCCCCGAGACAATCCCCTGAACCGTCCAGCCTTCGTTCTCGAAGGCGATGGTCAACTCCTCGTGATCAGTCGACTGCACCGAGCTCCACGTAGCCGAAAAACCACCGAGCGGGAGCCGTTCGAGGGGCGCATCCGATGATGAGTGGTTGTTCGAAGTCATCGGGGTCGACGGTACCGTGTCGCCGATGGCCGTTCACGAAGTATTGGTCCCGATCGATCAGGCTCGGCGCCTCGTTGTCGATTCGTGTCAGATTCTCGACCCCCGGTCATCGAGCCTCGAGAGTGCTGTCGGCTCCGTTGTAGCTGAAGACGTTCGAGCCCCGGAGGACGGTCCCCCGTTCGCAAATTCCGCGGGGGACGGCTATGCGGTCGTGGCGAGCGACACCGCCGGAGCATCAGTTGAATCTCCGGTTGTCCTCGACGTGCTCGGTGAGGTGGCTGCGGGTGCGCAACGCAATCTCGTAGTGGGACGAGGCCAGGCGGTGCGAATCATGACGGGGGCGCCAGTTCCCGATGGGGCCGACGGCGTGGTGATGGTCGAAGACACGTCGGTCGTGGGCGAGGAGCGTTTCGGGAAAGTCGAAGTACGCGCTCGCGTCGCTCCTGGTGCAGCCATTCGATCCGCTGGAGACGATGTTCGGCGAGGTGATCTCGTTTTTCCATCGGGAACGCTGGTCACGCCCCTCGTTGCCGGCGTTCTCGCGTCTGTCAACTGTCGGAATCCTCTCGTTCATCCGAGGCCGCGTGTGGGAGTCCTGTCGACGGGCGATGAACTTGTCGACGACGGCTCGCCGTTGGAACCTGGCCAGATTCGTGAAAGCAATCGAACGATGTTGCTTGCTCTGGTCGATCAAGCTGGAGGAATCGGAGTGGACTTCGGCATCGTACGCGATGACGAGAACTCTCTCGTCGAGGTGCTGCGAACCGCGACGGCGGAGTGTGACGCGATCGTGACGAGCGGCGGAGTGAGCATGGGGGACTACGACGTGGTCAAGGCTGTCCTCGGTCGCATCGCCGACATGTCGTGGATGCAGATTGCGATCAAGCCAGCGAAGCCGTTCGCTTTCGGAATGTTGCACGCCGACGAACGAGCGGTTCCAGTCTTCGGACTTCCGGGCAATCCGGTGAGCTCGATGGTCAGCTTCGAATTGCTGGCGCGACCTGCGCTTCGCAAGATGGCCGGACTTCCGCCCGAGCAGTGGGATCGACCGGTTGTCCGGTCGATTGCGGACCAGCCTCTTCGCCGTTCCCCGGATGGCAAGATCCACTATCAGCGAGTGCGTGCGCATTTCGCCGACGACGGGCGAGTCCATGTCGTGCCCGTCCGGGCCCAGGGAAGTCATCAACTTGCTGCGAGTGCTTTGGCAAATGCACTGGCGATCCTTCCAGACGGCGACGGAATCGACTCTGGTCGAGACGTCGATGTCGTCTTGCTCCTATCCTGAGGTCATGTCGGACCGTCGAGAGGGACACGCCCAGGACCTGGTCGATCCGTTCGGGCGGACGATCCGCGATCTGCGCATCTCGGTGACCGATCGCTGCAATTTCCGTTGCACCTACTGCATGCCCGAAGAGGGAATGGTGTGGCTCGACAAGTCCGAAGTGCTCTCCTTCGAAGAGATCGAGAGGCTCGCATCGATATTCGTCGGTCGATACGGCGTCGATGGAATACGGCTGACGGGTGGTGAACCGACGGTGCGTGCACGACTTCCACTTCTCGTGTCGAAGTTGGCCAAGCTTCGGGTTCCTGCGAATTCTTCGTCACCACTTGCGGATCAGCACATCGATTTGGCGATCACCACGAACGGAGCAACTCTCGATCGGATGGCTGGGGAACTGCGGGCTGCTGGAATCAGACGGGTCAACATCAGCCTCGACTCGCTGGTACGTGAGAAGTTCGAACGTATGACACGTCGAGACGAACTCGACAACGTGCTTCGGGGTATCGATGCAGCGATTGCCGCCGGATTCGCCAGTGTCAAGATCAACGCAGTCGTCGAGCGAGGGGTGAACGACGACGAGATCCTCGATCTCGCAGAGTTCGGACGCGACAAAGGGGTCGAAGTTCGATTCATCGAGTTCATGCCGCTCGACGCACAGAGTCATTGGATGAACGCCAAAGTCGTCAGCCAGGACGAGATCGTGGAGAGGATCTCGGCTGTCCATCCCCTCGAACAGGTCCCTGCTCGAGGCGCAGCTCCCGCTGATCGATGGCGATATCTCGATGGACAGGGCATGGTGGGAGTGATTCCGAGCGTGACCAAGCCTTTTTGCGCCGACTGCGACCGGGTGAGGCTCACATCAGATGGTCAATTCCGCACATGTCTGTTCGCGACGGACGAGTTCGATCTGAAGGCGCTTCTTCGAGCAGGAGCAGATGACGATGCCCTCGCCGCAGAGATCGAGCGTGCAGTGGGCACGAAATGGGCCGGTCACCAGATCAATCAGGTGAACTTCATCAAGCCGAAACGGTCGATGAGCCAGATCGGCGGCTGACTCACCTGAGGTGCCCTACGTGGTGATCCGCTCGAGTGAGTAGATGGTCGTGGTGACGCCCGGACTGAAGTGGAGGAGTGGGTCCCCGTCTGGTTGCGGAAGTCCAGCAGAACTGATGAGCCCGTCGTCGAGGTCGAGAAGTGTGGCCGAATGGAGAGGCCACGGTTCGTGATCGATCGGGCCGAACCAGACTGGGCTCCCCGGGCGGCCGGACGTCGTCACGAGTCCCCAGCGGGCAGTGAGGAACGAGGCAAGAGGTGAGGTGTCGACCGGTTGACCGATTCGTGCTGCAATCGATGACTCGGCACGGTTCGGCCATCGCCGTTCGACCCGACTGGCATAGATCGAACCGTCCTCGTCGCCGGTCAGGGTGACTGATGCCTTGCCGTAGCAGTAGGGCAGTCGGAACGCGAGTCGGGCAACGATCGTCGGGAGCAGATGACCGGTGTCGAGAGAGAAGAACCAGACGGCGGGGCGGCCCCGATAGGTCACATACGTGCGCACGTTGATCTCGGCGAAATTCGCCGTCGTCGGAATACGTGGAAGCCCTCGGAGTCGAAGGTCTGTCATCTGAAACGGAACCAAGCCGATGTAGGCGCGGTCATCGAAACAATCGAGCTCGACTCCGACGTCGGCCAGGTGGGCCGGCAGAAGTGAACGGACGAGTTCGGGTTCGTATGCCCAATGGGCGAAGAGGAGATTCCTCCACCTCTGAGTCATGACCTTCATCTCGGGCGCTCCTTTGCGTCGATCCCATCGTTGTTCGCCGAGCCGACATTCGGGATGTCGGAGCCTGTGACAGAAGGACCCTGGTGATGGGCGTTACCCTGGCGGTGTGAGCGCATTCGACCCGCTTGAGATGGACGCGAAACTGACTCATGTCGATGGTGAGGGTCGAGCCCGTATGGTGAATGTGGGTGAAAAGCCTGCAACGAAGCGTCGAGCGCTGGCTCGGTGTCGGGTGACGATGGCTCCGGCGACGGTGCGGGCCATCGCCGCCAACGAGATCTCCAAGGGGGACGTCCTGTCGGTTGCACGGATCGCCGGGATTCAGGCAGCCAAGAGGACCTCGGACATGATTCCCTTGTGTCATCCGCTGATGCTGACCTCGGTTGACGTCGAATTTCGGGTGGAGGGTGCTTCGATCGTGGTCGAGTCCGAGGTGGAGGTCAACGACCGCACAGGGGTCGAGATGGAGGCGCTCCATGCATGTTCGGTGGCTGCGCTGACGATCTACGACATGTGCAAGGCGATCGACAAGGACATGGTCATCGGCGAACTCGCCCTGTGGGAGAAGTCCGGGGGTCGCTCAGGGGAGTATCGCCGAGCTGGCGATTGAGAGCACCGGTGGGATTTCGCCGGGTGACCGATCGAGTGTCAGGTCGAAGGGCCCGATGAACGTACTGTGAGAACGAAGTTGCTGTGACGATCGTCACAGAATTCAGGCGAAGAGGTCGAACGGGTGCCTCTTCCGACCAAATGTTGCGATAGTGTGACGTATTGCCAGTTCCTGGGTCGTGGAAATCTCACGAAAAGTCGGAAGAAGCGCTGAGGGGCTGGTTAGCGTGGTTACGTCGATGACGAAACGATGACGAGTCAGCCCAGTCGGGTGGCAGATCTGAGGGTCGCATCGTGTGTGAAGTCGAGTAAGTACATCGTCGAGAGCGGACTGGGAGGAGGACGAGGCAGATGGGTTCGATCGTTCTGATCGTCGTGGCTGCAGCATGGGTGGCGGTTCTTGCCCCTCCCTTGATGCGCGGCCGCCAGGACAGCCGAGCGTCCTCATCCGTCGTCGACTTCCGTCGACAGTTGTCGACTCTTCAGCGTTCGGCACCGATGCGCGGAACTGCGCCGATGCGGTCCATGGCACGTCCCTTGGCGCCCTCGCCAACTCGTGCTCAGCCCCGTCCGGGCATGGATTCGACTGGAGCCGCTCGCCGTGCCCCTCGCGGGCATCAGCGTCACGACTCGACCCGTGGAGCACGTCGCCCGGTCGGAGTCCGTCAGCGCCGTCAGAACGTCCTCATGGCACTTCTCCTCTCGACGACTGGCTCGGCATTCATTGCCTTCACCACGAAGAGCGACTTCTTCGTGTACTTGTTCGTCTTCTCGGCCATGGGCCTTGCCGCCTATTGCTACAAGTTGTCGCAGATGAAGCGTTACCAGTCCGGTTCGTCGACGCAGGGTTACCGTCGCGACTGGATTCGCGCGTCCTGAGCGTTCAGCGGGTTTCCCGCTAGAGTCTGTTCGCCCTTGGGGGTGTAGCTCAGTTGGCAGAGCGCTACGTTCGCAATGTAGAGGCCAGGGGTTCAATTCCCCTCACCTCCACCAAGGTCTCCCCGCTCGTGATCGTTCGAGACCGACAGTGTCGTCTCGAGCGTGAATCATCCGTCTGACTCTCCCGTGTCCTAGGGTCGCACCCATGCCCGGTCCGCTCGAGGGAATCAAAGTGGTCGAACTCGGAGTGTGGGTTGCCGGCCCTGCTGCAGCGGGAGTTCTCGGTGACTGGGGCGCCGATGTCGTCAAGATCGAACCTCTCGGTGGAGACCCAGCGCGCAGCTTCCAGTTCATCCTCGGGCGAGGTAGGCCGAACAACCCCGTCTTCGAATTGGACAATCGCAACAAGCGCAGTATCGCCCTCGATATCTCAACGACCGAAGGACGTGAGATCTCTCTCGACCTGGTGAGTGGGGCCGACGTCTTCGTGACCAATGTGCGCGCTGACGGTCTCAAGCGAGCCGGACTCGACGAAGCGGCACTGCGCTCCCGTTGGCCGGCATTGGTGTACGGCCAGATCACGGGATACGGACTCGAAGGCCCGGATGCGAATCGGCCAGGCTTCGATATCGCTGCCTATTGGGCACGATCGGGAATTGCCCATCTCTTGACCCCGAGTGGCGCCGAACTGCCGATTCTGCGCGGGGGAATGGGCGACCACTCGACGGGGGTCACCTTTGCGGGAGCGATCTGTGCGGCACTCCTACACCGAGAGCGGACAGGTGAGGGTCAGTTGGTATCGACGTCGCTCCTCCGGCAGGGTGTCTACACAATCGGTTTCGACCTCAACATGGCTTTGTCCTGGGGTCGGTATCAGCCAGTTGCCAATCGGGACTCCGTCCTCAGCCCTTCGGTCAACAACTACCGGACTGCTGATGACAAGTGGTTCTGGGTCGTCGGGATCGAGGGAGACCGACATTGGCCACCTCTCGCGCGCGTCGTCGGGCATCCCGAATGGATCGATGACCCTCGTTTCGCAACCGCTCGCGATCGGGCCATCAATCACCAACAGTTGACTCCGCTCCTGGACGAAATCTTTGCGTCCAAGACCATGTCCGAATGGGCCGAGGTGTTCGCAACCGAGCCCGACATGTTCTGGTCGCCCGTGAACTCTCCAGAGGAGATCTTGGGCGACCCACAACTCGCGCACGCAGGCGGACTGATCGAGGTTCCCGATGCGCAGGGTTCCACCACGACGATGATCAATTCACCTGCGGACTTTCATGGATCGCCAGGCGTTCCGCGAGCTCTTGCGCCGGCTCTGGGTGAACACACCCGGAGCATTCTGCGCGAAGTGGGTCGATCCGAAGCCGAAATCGAAGAACTGCTGGCATCGAAAGTCGTCGCTGAAACCATCACGTCGTGAAAATTCGTGACGTCGTGAGAATTCGTGACGACATGGCATGACGTGACGAACCTGTCAGAAGCGTTCGATGAGACCCTCGAGGACGTCGACAACTTCGAATGCGCAGGCGATGAAATCTTCGACTTCTCCTCCGCCGGGGTCGACGACCTCTTCCCAAGGCTCGAGAGCGACAGCGTCCAGCCGGAGATGGCGGAGCCGCTCGCGCATCGTCCCCGTTGTCGGTAGATCCCGGGCGAGTCGTTTGAGAGTTGCGGTTCGCCAGGCTGCATCGGGATGTTCACGCCGGATCCACTCGACGTGCTCTGGAGCCAGAGCAATCACAAGATCGGCTGCCTCGATGTGGTGCCGTTCGATCTGCTGGCTGCGATGGTGGGGGGCTGACAACCCCACGCGCGACAGGGCTTCACGCGTTCGCCAACTGATCGGCTGTCCATCGACTGTCAGAGTTCCCGCTGTCACGACATCGAGGTCGGAGCGGCGGGACCGGATGTAGGAGCCGGCCATCACGGATCGGGCTGCGTTGCCGGCGCAGATCACGAGGAGTGTGGGATTCGTCATCGAGTGCAGTCGGTCATCGAAAGAAGGTCAGGATGTGCGAAGTGAGGAGGTGGACATTCTCACGTCGGGACGCCGCCGTCGACGGGGAAGACAGCACCGGTCGTGTACGAACCTGCATCACTTGCAAGGAACAGTGCTGCACCGACAATTTCGTGAGGTTCGCCCACCCGCTTCAGGGCGACGCGCTTCATCGCCTGGTCGACCACTGTCCAGTTCCAGGCCTTGCTGATGTCGGTGCGAAACGAACCGGGCATGATGCAATTGACTCGGACATGGGGGCCGAATGTCTGAGCAAAGCCGATGGTCATGGCGTTGAGTCCGGCTTTCGCAGCTGTGTACGGAATCACTTCGGGCGTTGGATGAATCGCTGCGATGCTCGAGATGTTGATGATGGACGCCGTTCGATCGTATTGTTCGCACCTTCCGACCATCATCGAGCCAACGAGCGCCGTGAGGCGGAACGGTCCCTTCAAGTTGAGTCCGATCACCGAGTCCCACAGTTGTTCGCTGACGCCTTCGACGGATTCGTACAGCGGCGACTTTCCAGCGTTGTTGACGAGAATGTCGATCCCGCCGAGCTCATCCCACGCATGACGGGCAAGATCGTTCACCTCGTCCCATCGACCCACGTGACAGGAGGCTGGGAGACACCTGCGCCCGGTCGCTTCCTGAATCTCGAAGGCCGTTTGTTGGCAGGACTCGAGGGAACGACCCGCGATCATCACGTCGGCTCCCGCGTGGGCGAAAGCAAAGGCCATCTCCCGTCCGAGACCGCGACTTCCACCGGTGATCAAGGCGGTACGTCCGGTCAGGTCGAAGAGTGACTGAGGAGAATTGTCCGTCGGTGGAGATCCTGCGTTCACGATGTCGACCCTAATCGTGGTGGCGCCTGCGTACGTCTCTCCAATGGTGCGGGGAGGCCGTCTGCTCAGTCGCCTGCCGGTCCGTCGAAGTTCGCAGCACGTTTTTCACGATGGGATGCGACTCCCTCGATGGCGTCAGGTCCACCAAATCCGTAGAACTCGTAAGCCAGCGATGCATCGAAGGCAGGCAGCATCGTCCGATACCAGTGGTTGAGAGTGTGTTTGGTGAAACGGATTGCAGCTTGGGCGCCGTGCGCGAGTTCGCCTGCGATTTCCATTGCAGTGGACAGCACTTCGCCTTCGTCGACACACATCGAGACCAACCCGATTCGCTCAGCTTCCTCTCCGGAGAGTGGTCGACACGTGAGGAGGTAGTACTTGGACTTGGCCATTCCGGCGAGAAGGGGCCAACACACAGCCGCATGGTCACCGGCGGCTACTCCGAGACGAGTGTGCCCATCGATGATGCGTGCCGTGCGTGCCACGACCGACACGTCGGCGAGGATTCCAGCCACGAGACCCGCGCCAACTGCAGGACCATGAATGGCCGAGACGATGGGTTTCGAGCACTCGATGATGTTTCTCACGAGATCTCGAGCCTCACGAAGTACTCGTGTCCTGAAGCCGTAGTGGGTGATCATGCCTTCGACAAGATCGAAGCTTCCACCCGCCGAGAACGCCTTGCCCGCTCCCGACAGCACGACGACGCGGACCTGCGGGTCCTTGTCGACCGCTACCCAGACATCTGCCAGTTCTCGATGGGCTTCTGGTCCGACTGCATTGAGATTCGGTCCGTCGAGCACGATCTGCAATACGCCGTCGCCTGCATCGGAGAAGGTGAGGTGAGGGAACGAGTTCCGAAATGCGGCAGTGTCGATGACGGAGTCGTTTGCGCGCATGGTGGTGGGCCGTCTGTGTGACTGTCAGCGTTTACCGGGAAGGATGCGATTCAAGAGAGCCGAGCCCTTCATCGTCGATGTTCGGGTCGAAATGAGAAATTCACCGAGACGAGATTCTTCTCGCGAGCGGAGGCGAGCATTCACCCGGTGGCGTTCGAGAATCTGCTCGAGGGTTTTCGCGGCCTGTGGAATGGGATTCTTGTCGAAGAATTCCTGCGCATCGCGAACTCTCTCGCCCGTGTTCAGGAACTTCACAGGGTCGGCCATTCGCACGATCGAATTCGATGGGAAGGAACTTGTTGCACGGGACCAGTTGGCCTTGACGAATTCCCATGCAGTTGCACCGTGTCGACGAGTTGCGATACAACGGGCGAGGACAAAGGGCGCATTCTGACTCTTCACATTCGACGACATCGCGAACTCGCACGTTTCGCCGATCAACGCTGGATCGTCGAATTCACACAGGGCGTAGAGATAGCGGAGTTGTTCCTGTGGATTGTCGCTCGTGAGATAGCGCTCGCGAATGACGTCGTACTCGTGTCGACCGCCAGTCGCAGCAACAACAGTCGTAGCTGCAGCCACCAACTCGGGGTGGATACGTGACTTGCCTCCGGTGTGATCGGAGAAAATGGTTCGACATCGCTCTTGTGCATCGGCGTCGCTGCCATTGACCGCAAGGACAGTCACCAACAGTCCGCGCAGTTTGCCGATGAGGTCTCCCTCATCTGGATGCGGTTCCCAGCCGATCTCTGCGAGAGCAGGAGTCACGAGTTGTCGAATCCGGGAGCTCAGAGCCTGATGTGCTTCTCCTTCGACGAGCCGACCGAGCGCTCGGAGACTCTGGGCAATGCACTGCCAGACGGCGAAGTCCCGTTCGTCGCTGAAGGCGATGAGGAACTCGAGGTAGTCCGCTGCACTCAGCCGACCTGCCACTACGGCATTCCAGGCGTCGTCGACGAGCGTGTAGCGCTCGATCGTCGCCATGGTTCCGAGAGTGCTCTTGCTCAGTCTCGCCAGTAGATCTGTCGAGTAGGAAACTCGGTAGAAGCCATGACCTCCGGCGTTGACGACGATCGGGGATGTCGGCGACTGTGAGATGGGAATCCGGGCGGTGCGCGTGTCGAGGAGGAGTTTCGACTCGACCTCGCCGATGCGGAGGTGGATCGGGATGATCCACAGGGGTTCGTCCTTCGATGACGAATCCTCGAAGCTGAATCTGCTCTGCTCGATGACCAGTTCTGGTGTCGTCGCCGACGTGTCGATCTCGACTCGGACGAGCGGATAGCCGGGTTGCCAAATCCAGGAATCCATCATGGCGCGAACTGGCTCGCCTCCGCTGTCGGACACCGCTTCTTCGATCGCATCCCACAAATCAGATGTCTCGGTGTTCCCGTAGGAGTGCGTGTGAAGGTATCGACGAATGCCGTCGCGGAATCGTTCCGTTCCCAGGTACTGCTCGAGCATTCGTAGGAGAGCTCCCCCTTTCTGATAGGTCAGGACATCGAACATGCCTTCGCAGTCCTGGGGTGAGCGCACCTCGAATTCCACCGGCCGGGTGCTCGACAAGGAGTCGGTTTCGAAGGCAACGGAGCGTTCGAGCGAGAAGTTCGTCCATCGTGTCCACTCGGGTCGATAGTCGTCGACCGCTGCAACCTCCATGAACGTAGCGAATGCCTCGTTCAGCCAGATTCCGTTCCACCATCGCATCGTGACGAGGTCGCCGAACCACATGTGTGCGAGTTCGTGGCTGACGACGTCGGCCACGTTCTGCTGCTCCATCTGGGTGCTCGTCTTCGGGTCGACGAGGAGCAGGCTCTCGCGGAATGTGATGCAGCCGACATTCTCCATCGCTCCAGCGGCAAAGTCCGGAAGTGCCACGAAATCGATCTTGGCATCGGGGTAGGGGATTCCGTAATAGTCGTCGAACCATCGAAGGCTGGCAGCTGCGACATCGAGTCCGAATTCGGTGAGGTCTCCTTTGCCTGGGGTGTGGACGATTCTCAGCGGAACTCCTCCCACATCGATCGCTCGAGTAACCTCGAGAGGACCCACGACGAATGCCACCAGGTACGAGCTCATTGGCATGGTGTCGGCGAAGGAAACGGCAATCTTGTGACGACCCTTGCGAGCGAGCCAGGTGCGGTCGATCTCGGGGCCATTGCTGATGGCCAAGTCTCCCTGCTCCACGATCAGAGTGATTGCGAAGACTGCCTTGAAATCTGGCTCGTCGAAACACGGGAATGCACGTCGGCAATCGGTCGACTGCAGCTGAGTCGTGGCAACCACTCTCGATCGGCCTACGGAGTTCGTGTAGGTGCTGCGATAGAAGCCTCGCAATTTGTCGTTGAGAATTCCACTGAAGGTGAGATCGATCGACACTTCGCCCGGATCGACGCGTCGGGGTAGATGAAGTACGAGCCTCTCGAGTTGCGGATCGAGACTGTGACGAACCTCGACTCCATCGACTCTCACGGTCTCGATCGCAAGATCGGCAGAGTTCAGAACGATGAATCGAGTCGAGCGAACCACGCGAGCCTCGATGGAGACACGACCATCGAAGGTGGCATTCACGAGGTCCGGCTCGAGAACGAGGTGGTATCTGGTGGGCTCGACGTGTCGGGGGAGCCGATGCGGGTCGAGGCGACTCACATCATCGAGAGTCATGAGCATGTCGTTCGTAGTCAGGGCACTCACGCTCAGAGCGTAGTCCGGACGAATTTCGCGAACCTCCTCTCTCGAGGCGGTTGCGGGCGGGTAGCTCGCCCATGCAGTAGTTTGGTTCATCGTGCGTAGCGAGCCCACGAGAAGAGCCGAATATGACG
>JBJTGN010000181.1:0-6436 GCA_046093905.1 Actinomycetota bacterium | reverse complement strand
CCCGTGTATCCGATACGTCCGTGACCGTTTCCCGCAGAGGCGGCCTGTTCCTGTCGGACGTCCACCCGCAGTCACCGTTCGTCGCCACATTGCAGATCGGAATTCGAGGAGCGGATCCACTCCCCGATCGCGATCATGTCGAAGTCGTTCACCTCGCAGCAACTTCGACCGAACGTCATTCGGCATCCTCTCGCTCGGTCGAACACATCGAGATCCAACCGCCCGATGCATCCACCATGGACCTCGCCGAAGCTCCTCGGATTCTCGGCGGAGGTGCCGGCTTGGTCGATTCCGATGCCTTCGATCAACTTCAACGCATCGCTGCGCGACTCGGCGCATCGATGGGCGTCACGCGGGTCATCACTGATCGCGGTTGGGCCGAACACAATCGCCAGATCGGCACCACCGGAGTCGTCGTCGACCCAGACCTGTACATCTCCTTCGGAATCAGCGGCGCCGTACAACACACGAGCGGTCTCGGGCATCCCGACCACATCATCAGCGTCAACACCGATGCGCACTGTCCGATGATGCAGATCTCCGATGTAGCGATCGTCGCCGATGCGAATGAAGTGCTCGATGCTCTCGAGTCACTGTTGTTCGAGTCTGGGGAGGTCGAGTGATGGTCGCCAACGATGCAGATGTGATCGTTGTCGGCGCCGGACCAGCGGGATCGTGCGCGGCTCTCGCGGCCGCCCTCGGCGGACTCAAGGTCATCCTCGTCGAGCGCGGCCCATTCCCGGGAAGCAAGAACATGTATGGAGGGGTCGTCTACCCGCGTATTCTCGACGAACTCGTTCCGCAGTGGTGGACGACTGCCCCGATTCAACGATGGGTCGTGAAGCGCTCCACGATGTTGCTGTCGGATACCGGATCTCTGAACATCGAATACCGTGGACAATCGTGGGGTCGCCCACCGTACAACGGTGCAACTGCCTACCGCCCCGACTTCGACAATTGGCTCGCCGATCAGGCAGTCCATGCAGGAGTCACGCTGCTCTGTTCGACAACGGTGACGTCTCTCCTCCGTGACGAAGCGGGTCGCGTCATCGGAATCGCAACCGATCGACCCGACGGCGAACTGCGCGCTCCACTCGTCATTGCATGTGATGGCGTCAACAGTTTCCTCGCCAAACAAGCTGGCCTCTATCCGCCGATGGATGCTTCCCACTTCACCCTCGGAGTCAAGGAAACTCTCTCTCTTCCCCGTGATGTCATCGACGAACGCTTCGGTGTCCGCGACGACGAAGGTGTCGACATCGAAATTCTCGGAGGAACCTCCGGTGTCAACGGCGGAGGATTCATCTACACGAACTCCGACACCGTCTCACTCGGTGTCGTGTTGAAGTTGTCCAAACTCGCAGGACAGAGCCGGCGACCCGAGGAGATCATCGGCCAATTGAAGCGGCATCCGGCGATTGCTCCGTTGATCGAAGGGTCGGAAGTTCTCGAGTATTCGGCTCATGTGATTCCCGAAGCCGGTTTGAAGATGATGCCGAAGATGACTGCCGACGGCCTGATGATCGCAGGGGATGCGGCTGCGCTGTGTCTTGCCGCAGGAATATGGCTCGAAGGAGTGAACTTCGCCATGGCCAGCGGCATGTACGCGGGTCGCACTGCAGTGGCCAGTCGCACTGCCAATGATGCGTCAGCGCGATTCTTGAAGCGTTACACCGACTCGCTGAACGACTCCTTCGTTCTCCGGGATCATCGCAAGTTGCGCAACATTCCTGAACTCGTCCTGTCCGATCGTGTCCAGCACTCCTACCCAGGATTCGTGACATCGGTTCTGCAGCGGATGTTCCAAGTGGACAATCCCCATGCAAAACCCGGTCTGCGTCGAATCGTCCGTGAGGAACGGAAGCGAGCGGGTATCAAACTCCGGCATCTGCTTCGCGACGGCTGGATCGGCATGAGAGGATTCGGCTGATGCCCACACTCGACAAGAGGATGCCAGCGCCGATCGTCGATGGTGACGCGACGTGGTCGTCCATTCCATTCGATGAACGCATTGGCACGGCCGAATTCCGCATCCACGAACGTGCCCACATCACTGTCAATGGTGATTCGTGTCGAGGCTGCACCACACGCGAATGTGTCGTGGCCTGTCCCGCAAACCTTTTCGTTCCGACGAGCGATGGCGGCATCCTGTTCAACTACGAGAACTGCTTCGAATGCGGTACCTGCTACATGGTGTGCAATCGCGAGGGAGCGATCACTTGGACGTACCCCGAAGGCGGTTTCGGAATCGTCTTCCATCGCACCTGAGCCACCATGAATCCATCGATGCCCACTCAATCCTCCGAAGTCGTCGTCTGCGTCAAATGGGCACCCCCTCGGCTCTCCAACGATCCGACAGCAGATGAGCGTTTCGGTGAGATGTCGCAAGCTGATCAGGCCGCACTCGAGTTCGGTCTGCGTACCGCAGAGGCCATGGGCAGTGAAGTCGTTGTCGTCACCGTTGGTCCCCAGAGTGCTGACAAGGTTCTGCGCGATGCCCTTGCATGTGGAGCCCATCGGGCGATTCGCATCGATGCCCCAGCGGATGTGTCGACTCGAGACGCAGCCTCCGCCGCTGCTCGAACGTTGTCGTCGCTCGGTTCGATCAGCCTCATCTGGTGCGGCGACTATTCCACGGACCGTGGATCAGGAGCTTTCCCGGCATTCCTGGCAGCCCATCTGGGTCTCGAACAATCTCTCGGCCTCATCCGCGTCGATTTCGGGGACGACACCGCACTTCCCTTGGACGTCGTGCGGCGACTCGATGGAGGGCGACGAGAGCGCTCACGCGTGATCTCGACCGCAGTTCTGTCAGTCGAGGGTTCAGTCGTCCGACTCCGGCGAGCATCGCTCGGACGCACGCTGTCGGCACAGTCGCAGCCGATCGAGATCGCACCAAGCGCCCTCAGTGCCGCCGAATCGCCCATCGAACGGCCCTATCGACCGCGTGCCCGTGTCATTCCGGCTCCGATGGGATCCTCTCCACTCGATCGGGTTCGATCGGTCACCGAATCTGCAAGTCCGAAGATCAGTGCCGATCCCGTGCAACTCGATCCCCGACGAGCAGCCGAACTGATTCTGGAACGGCTGCGTGAGTGGGGTTACACGGAATGAACCGCGGTGCGGACTTCCGACGACCGTCATGAATGCTCAGTTCACGACTCCCACGAGTGGAGACATTGCGAACAAGACAGCACCAATCCTCGCTGTTCCTCTCGGTTCATGGGAACAGCACGGGCCGCACCTTCCGCTCGACACCGACACTCGCATAGCTGAAGCATTGGTGACCCGTCTGGCAGATGCCCATCCCGACATCGTGCGAGGTCCCACGATCTCCGTGTCGTCGAGCGGCGAACACGCAGGCTTCGCGGGCACTCTGTCGATCGGTGGTCGAGTGGTTGTCGACATGCTGATCGAACTCGTGCGATCGGCCGACTGGGCGGCCGGCGTGCTCATTGTCAATGGGCACGGCGGAAACATCGAATATCTCGATCAGGCTCGAGACCTCCTCGTAGGTGAGAACCGCTCGATTCTCGTCTGGTCGCCACCGCTCGTCGATCCACGCGACTCTCACGCCGGTTATGTCGAGACGTCGGTCATGCTCGCTCTCGATCCGCACGCTGTGCGCGTCGAGGAAATCCGCTCTGCACCCGCCCCCCACTTGGCTGACATCCTGCCCGATCTGCGAGCAACGGGTATCAAAGGTGTGAGTCCATCAGGAGTGCTCGGAGATCCCCGGCGAGCCGACGCGGATCTCGGTCGGTACCTGGTGTCGACCTGGGAGAATGAGCTCATCGAAGCTGTCGCACGCTGGCGAAGCGAACAACCACCAGTTCGAGATCCTGAAACATGAAATCCTGAATCGTGAAATCCTGAATCGTGATTTATCGAATCGACCCGACTTGGTGGAGACACACCCACCCACGCGGTGAAACAGTTGTCGCCGGCACACCCGTGCGGATCTTTCGACTCACTCCGTCAGCTTCGACCTTTCTCGACCAACTCGAAGCAGGAGATGACGTCGACGCGACGACGGGCTCACTGCAGGTTCGACTCGTCGAAGCGGGGGCGATCCATCCGATCCCAGATGTCGGCATGTCGAGCCCTCCGACGCTCGACGATGTCACCGTCGTCATTCCCGCTCATGTTCACGATGTGAATGTTGTACGCAACCTCGTGGCTTCGCTACCGAATGTTGCCGACATTGTTGTTGTCGACGACGCATCACCCGAACCGCTCGATGGCATTGCGCGTGCGCGTATCGTTCGCAACGACGTTGCACTCGGGCCTGCAGCAGCACGTAACACAGCGCTACGCGAAGTGAGAACGGAATTCGTTCTCTTCGTCGATCATGACATCACGTGTCCAGCCGACATGGAGGCGTCGAACTGTGCGGCGTCGAACTGTGCGACGTCGAACTCCAGGACGTCGACGTCTGAGACCCGAACGTTCTGGCATTCCCTCCTGTTCCACATGCGTGATCCACGAACAGCAATCGTTGCGCCTCGTGTCATGAGCAAACCTGGAACGACATCGCTCGAGCGCTACGAGGTCGAGAACTCTCCACTCGACATGGGCTCTCAGCCTGCCCGAGTGGCACCTGGATCCCGACTGTCGTATGTTCCCTCCGCAGCGCTGCTGGTCCGCATGCAATCACTGCGCGATCTCGGCGGCTTCGACCAGACTCTGAGATATGGCGAAGACGTCGATTTGATCTGGAGGGCTCATGAGGCTGGGCTGACGTGCCGCTACGAGCCGTCCGTCGTTCTGTTCCATGATCCGCGATCCAATTGGTCGTCGCTCCTGCGGCAGAGATTTCACTACGGCACAGCTGCTGCGCATCTCGAGGAGCGGCATCCGGGTGCAACTCGACCAGTGCGCATGAACACATGGAGTGCAGTTGCCGTCTCACTCGCGTTCAGCGGACATCCAGTCGTTGCAGCAGGCGTCGCCGCTTCGACAGTTGCACGACTTGCGCGACGGCTTCATGATGTTCCGGATCGATGGGTGTTGGCGTGGCGTATCGCTGGCCGAGGACATCTCTTTGCAGTTCGAACGACACTCGAGGCGGCGTCTCGAACCTGGTGGCCGATCACCGTCTCAGCGTGTGCTGTCTCGAAACGGCTCCGGCGAATCTTCGCACTGTACGTACTGATTCGCTCGATCGAGCCGATGGTGCCCCGGCGAGCACGTGGAAGCCAACAACGGGTTCGTTCCCTCGATCCCGTCCGTTCGGCCGTCGCAAAGATCGGGGACGACGTCGCGTATGGGGCTGGAGTTTGGGCCGGTGCGATGTCGACCAGGAAGTCGGACTGCCTCAGACCGCGCTTCGACTGAGCCGCGACTCCTCGACGTTGGCAGCGAGCCGACGGGAGATGTCATTGCAGTCTTCGCACACGGATTCAGGAATGACACCGAATTTCATCAGCTGGGCGAAGATCGCACACCCGAGGCAGTAGCCGAGAAAGGCCTCCAAACTCGCTGCTGCTGTCAATCCGAGGATCACGACGACGGCCACAGTTGTTGCACCGGCTAAAGATGCAATCAGCGCCGAGACCGAAAAGAGAACCCCGATTGCTTGGGCGAACCGCTTGGGCGGCCCCGGGACGATACGACCCTGCGAGCCTGTCACCCGCGCCAACGCAGGAGTGAGAACCTTGGTCACGGCCAGACCCAGAGGGCTGAACTTCGGACCTGCTGCGACCCGGGCAACGAAGCCATAGGCCAAGGGCACGAGCACCCACCATTCCCTGAGCACGAGAAAAAGGACGGACTGCGTCACGACACCCAAGGCCACCAAACGGGCCGAGGTCTCGTTGACGGTCTCGGGAAATCCGAAAATGCGCTTCGACATGCTCGGCAGGCTAGTGCCCAATTCCCGACTAAACAAGTCGTATTTCCATCATTGCCACCCCAGTTCGCGGTCGACACGCCGCCCCCAAGCTCCGTCGCTATCGTCGTCGTGTGACCTTGACCCTGACTGTCGACTCGGCAGCATGGAATCGCCGAGTCGATGCGATGGCAGCCCGGATCGAAGGATTCGTGCCCGTCGTCAAGGGCAACGGCTACGGATTCGGCAGGGAGTGGCTCGCAGAGAGGGCTGCACTCCTGGCCCCGATGATGGCAGTGGGCACGGTCTACGAAGTGGACTCGGTTCCGTCGAACTATTCCGCTCTCGTTCTCACCCCTGCACTCGCCATTCCCGACGGGTTACGTGACAACGCAATT
Source organism: Actinomycetota bacterium (assembly GCA_046093905.1). Lineage (GTDB taxonomy): Bacteria > Actinomycetota > Acidimicrobiia > Acidimicrobiales > Ilumatobacteraceae > Casp-actino8. Next base: position 208 of record JBJTGN010000181.1, on the reverse strand, counting down.
CTGACTGTTGGCTCCTCGACCCACGTCGAGGCAGCAGCAAGTGGCTCGGGTCAGCGACGTGTCGTGGTGAAAGTCAGATCGACGATGAACCGCTACGGATTCGATGCCGACGAAGTCGACGACTCGATCTCTCTGTGTCGTCGAAAAGGCCTCGCTGTTGCAGGAGTTTCGATTCATCCTCCTCTGCACGGATCGAATGCTGATCACC
>JBJTGN010000180.1:0-2054 GCA_046093905.1 Actinomycetota bacterium | reverse complement strand
TAATTAGGGTCATCACGCAGAAAATCAATGTCGACACCCGGGGCTGCTTGTCGCACGCGTTCCATGAGCGGCAAGGCGAGAACGGCGATGATCGAATCGTCGGCACGGACGGCGAATCGACGCTTAAGGTTGATCGGGTCTGAGGATGTCGAGGGTCGGAGGATCTTGAGGGCTTCTCCCAGAGCAGTTTGTGTGGGCCCCCGAAGACTCTTGGCCAATTCAGTTGGCACAAGTTCGCGCCCTGCACGCACGAACAAGGGGTCGCCGAGAACCCTGCGTAGTCGACCAAGGGAGCGTGACACTGCCGGGGGTGAAAGGTGCAGCCGCGCTGCGGCGCCCACCACCGAGCCGGTATCGAGGAGGGCGTCAAGAACCCGATGGAGATTGAGATCGATGTCTGCCGAATTCATCGATGCCATGGTGCCACGCCTACCGAAAGCTCCGTGCTCGACGTCGGTGCGCGTTTCCTCCGAGCAGCCGATTCAGGGTCCGCCGATGAACCCACAGGTGCGGAACCACCGACACTGTTGCTGCCACCGAAATCGGGCCGTGACCGAGCGCGTATCTTTCCCCCGCCCACCAGAACACAAGACCCGTCACCGCGGCCAGCGCCATGGAGATTGCTGTTGCTTGGTTCACCACAACCTTTGAGCGTTGGGGCGGATGACGAAATGCCCTCCAGTTGTGCTTGACGTGATGGAGCACGAGGACTGTGAAGACGAGTGAAACTACAGAGTGAAGGAGAGTTCCACTTTCATGCGTCAGGAATGAAGCAGCAAGCCCCACGACGAGGAGCGCGTCGGAGACCAATCGTTCAGTGCGCTCGCTCATCCGAGATGCACGCTCACTTCAAGGCCATCATCGATAGGCAGGCCAACTGAAACGTACGTCCCAGTCGCACCGCGCATGTAGTCCAGATACTCAGCGCACAACTCCGGGAGGAGAAGGGTGTCATCGGCCACAACAATGGCTCCGGGGACGAGATGCGGTTCGAGCGATCGCAGTAGTGGCAGATACAGACCCTTCCACCCATCTAGGAAGAGGAGCGCAATGCCATCGGAGAGATCCGCAAGCGTGTCGAATGCATCGCCGATACGCAGGTCAATTCTGTCGGCGAGACCCGCATCTTCGAAATTCGCACGCGCAAAGTCGATCTTGGCGACCTCCATCTCGGTGGTGATGGCTGGCGGTTCTTCAGGGCCAATCGCGGCAGCAAGATAGAGAGTTGACAGACCATGAGACGTGCCGAACTCGACAATTCGCCCTGCTGGCCGTGCCATCGCAAGGAGATGAAGAAGCCGTCCCGCATTCGGGTGAATCGGCATGAACGCACCTGCAAGCAGGTCTGCCATCTCTTGGTCCGTTGATGCGCCACGCTCGCCTGCCACGGCCAGGACATCCGGGATTACCGCGGCATCGTGCGCCTCGGCACGTTCGTGGAGTCTCATGAGCACTTGGGAGACCTTGGCATCGTTCAATTTTGATGTTCTCTTCGCAGTCACAAGATAAGTCTGCAATCTCGTGTGCTCAATGGAAATTGAAAAGACCTGACGGCACCATTGCGCCGGACGCAACTCCAAACCAGCGAGAGCAGTGCGTTACTTCAGACAAGCGTTTCGGGTACTTGATCAAAAGGCTTTGTCACATAAGCGACACCCCGTTAGACGCGCGCTAGGTCAGTTACAACACCACCAGCGACACGCACGATGTCTGCAGGCGCGGCACCGAAGTTGTCATTCCACGTTCCCGCCGCTGCCCACACCTCGTCGTATTGCAACAAGTCCGGATCAACGAACACACGCAGTTGAGTGCTGTGACCGAACGGGGGCACGCCGCCGTTGATTTGTGAACTCCATTGACCGCGTCTACCGCGATGAGAAGTTCCGACTCTCTGTCTTGCCCAGAGTCGTCTAGTACGTAGCTATGGCAAGTGAGTGACCATCGAAGTGAGTGGCTTGCGAACTTTGGCCATTGGCAGCAACCAGTCATTGTCACTGTCGCGGTAGCCCAATGGCATCAGGACAACTGAGCGAAGTCCACGCTCTCGCAAGCCA
>JBJTGN010000179.1:0-1181 GCA_046093905.1 Actinomycetota bacterium | reverse complement strand
TTCCTTGACGGCGAGTGACTTGGAAGCATCTACCGTCGATTCGTGGCAGGGTCAGACGAATTTGATCACTATTGCCGTCCATCCGCTCAACGGAGCTGGCGAACTAGACGAATTCAATTCGGCGTTCGGGCGACTCGCGGTGACGTGCACACGAGCTACCCATGGCCTGCTTATGGTGTGCCGGCCGGGCCTTGATGATCTTTTGAGGCAGGCGCCTCCCCGACCCGGAACTCCCTTCGGAGAGCCAGGTAACCGGCACCTCCCGCGCCAGACGCACCAACGCATCCTGGCCTCGTTCGCTCGCGGCACGTGGACGCCGTCCGCGAGCACTGATTAAGGAGCAGCGACTTGTCCAGACTCAACGACCTGATCCGTCAAGTCGGTGAAAAAGATGCGGCACTTGGCTTGGACCTACAGCGAGAAGTGACCGCGACGCTGAAGGACCGCCTCACGTTTGGTCTCAACTTCGAGCGTCACGTCCCGGAGATTGTGGAGTTACCCGGGCGGCGGGTGCGGCGAGGGGACAAGGTACGTCTTCTACCTCAGCGTGGACAAATGCCGAAGAAAGCGGATGACAAGGTATGGCTTGTCCGTGACATTGAGGCGAAGGGCGATACCAAGACTGCTCACATAGTTGCCCAAGCAAATGAAACGGAGATGGCCAGTGCCGGTATCGAAGACCTAGTAGTGGTCGCTGAGTTCCGCGATCCTATCTATCCGGGGCTCGTCTCAACTGGGAAAGTGGAACGTGGAGGCGATAAACCTCACCACGTTGTAATAAACGCCGAGAATTACCATGCGCTCCAGTTACTGCTTTTTACGCACCGGGGCAAGGTCGATTGCATCTACATCGACCCGCCGTACAACACCGGTGCACGAGACTGGAAGTACAACAACGACTACGTTGAGTCGGAGGACCACTACCGGCATTCACAGTGGCTTGCTTTCATGGAGCGTCGCTTGATCCTATGCCGTGACCTTCTGAATCCAGAAGCTTCCGCTCTGATCATCACCATCGATGAACGGGAGTACCTCCGGCGTGGAATGCTGATACACCAGATGTTCCCTGAAGCGAGCATCCAGATGGTTTCATCGGTGATCAACCGCAAGGGAGTCGTGAGGGCGAACGAGCTGACCCGGACAAACGAGTTCATTTTCTTGCTGCTGTTTGGTGAGCAGAA
>JBJTGN010000178.1:0-9641 GCA_046093905.1 Actinomycetota bacterium | reverse complement strand
GTACGCGGCACAGAGTCTCTACGCCTCCGGGCAGAGATGGTCCGAAGTCTTCAACGGAACGTCTCTGCTCGACGTCTTGTCGACCCGGCTCGGAAAAGGCATAGCGGGGCGAGTCGGACTCCTCGTCGCGCTTCTGGTTCTCGTACTCGTTGCACGTCGACGTGCGTTGGCGGAAGGTCGAGCACAGGCTGACGAAACCCACGTGCCGGTGACGGCGCGGGCATGGTGGCGATCCTCGGTCGCACTTGCCGGCTGTGGCATCCTCGTGACGTTCTCTGCAACCGGACATCCGAGTGCGTCATCTCCAGCAGCGATCGCATCTGCAGTCGATTTCGTGCATCTCGGGGCGATTCTGCTGTGGCTGGGCGGTCTCATCGGAATCGTTGCCGGTGAAGATCGGGCGTTCGTTCGTGCTCATTCACGTTCGGCCACACTTGCGATCCCGCTGGCAATTGTCACTGGCCTCTGGCAGACCTGGCATCTTCTCGACGATGTCGGTGACATCACCGCGACTGAGTGGGGTCGGGCGCTGATCGTCAAAGTTGCTGTCGCCCTTGTCGTGGTCACCTTGGCTCTCGTGGCACGTTGGGTCGTGCTCGCAGATGCGACTGCGCCGCTTCGTCGACTTGTCAGCGTCGAATTCGCTGTTGCGCTCGTCATCGTTGCAGCGACATCTGTGATGGTGTCGTCGCCGCCTCAGGTGGCATCAACTCCCGAGGTTCTGTCGGTTGCTCTTGCACAAGACGAGATCATCGCGAATGTCACCGTGACACCGGGACGGGTCGGTCCGAACGAGATACACGTCACGATCGTCACCCCTGGCGGAACTCTCGATCCAGTCGACGGACTCGACATCCGCATTACAGAGTCAGCAGGAGAGATTCCTCCTGTGACCGTCGATGTCGAAGATCTCGGACCGAATCACTTCATCGGGACAGTTGCAATTCTGGAAAATGGCCCGTGGACTCTCGAGCTCGTGGTGCAGGTTTCACCAGCTCGGGTCGTTCGATTGTCGACGACATTCGAACTGTGACGACGGCGAGTCGTCAACGATTTCTTGTCGACGTCAATTGAGCAAGGCTCGTGCCTCGCCCTGCGGCATTGTCGATCGCCTGATAGGCGTGTCGGAGTTCACCTGCGAGACCGCCAGGAATCGAGATCACTGGACGACGAGGGTGTGTGTCGTTTCGAATTGGGCGAGGCCGTTGGGACATGACTGACGATGCAACGGCAACAACAGCGACCGACGCGAGAACCTGGCGTAGAGAGAGGTTGTCGACAGTTGCCTGTCGAATTCGTTCGTCGGATGTGTCCAGATACTCGTCCACCCAATCTGCTCCTGCCTCGACGACGAGAGAGATCGGCCATGGTCCATCGATGGCGAGCGATTCGATGACACGTCGAAAGGTGTCGAGGTCGGAGCTGGACTCGGCTCGTTCGACTTCGGACATTCGACGGATCTCCAGAGAGGTGCCAATGGCGTGGGCTACGGAGTCGATTCTCTGCACACGCTCGTCAGGATCGACAGGAAGATTCGACAAGGAATGCATGACGGCTCGCGGTAGTCCGGCGAGGAGAATGTCGGCAGCCGCATTCGATCGAGAGATTTCGTGAAGCATGTGTGCTCCGTCAGCGATCGACCGGGAATGTTCGCCACCAGGTCTGCTCATTTCCAATTGCCATGGCGCAACGATTCGAGCCGATATTTCCCTCAGGTGACGTTCTCGTCGCGAACGTTCGACCGGATCGATGGACCCAGTTGCGAGACCGTGTTCCCAAGGTCGATCGTCGTAGACGACGTCGAGAAATCGGTGGATTCGCTCCAAGGCACTGTTCGGAGGCGTCGTGTCGGGATCAGTCGCCCGACTCCACAAGTTTTCGACCAGATGCAGATCGCTCGAACCGAAGACGAGGACTGCAATCTCGTCGAGTGAATCGATCAGGAGGCCTGGTCGCAGGGGATCGGTGTCACAGTCGAGGAGTCGGAGAAGGTCGTCGCTTCGCGTCGAATCATTCGTAGTGGCTCTGACCCACCAGCGGTCCGACTCGGTTACGGGCAGACCTTGAATGACGATGTGTGGGGAGTCGATCCAAGTCGAGAACTGCTGTGCGAGTTCGGTGATGGTCGGACACGACGGCGCGTCGAAGTCTCGGTCGATCTGTGACAGCGCATGCGTGACGCTCGCCTGCAGTGCATGGGCGAGTTGTCGAGCGGGCCGAATACATCGAGCGACTTCCTCGGACATGGGCACACGGAGAAGACCATCGAGGCGCTCCGCTGTCTCACCCACGACCTGATCGAGCAGCCGAAGTCGATCCGGATCGAATCTCAGGAGTCCCATGTGTTGTGAAGGGGCTCGGTATCGATCGACTGCTGGCGTGCGGAACGAATGTGAATGGCAAGATCAACGGCATCGCACAAGATGAGGTGAAGTCGCTTCAAGTCGTCGCGGACTGCGTCTGCACGAGGACCACTCCACGTCTCGTCTCCCGCGAGGACTCGTGCTCGTGCTACTTCGACTTCGTCGATCCCTCGAAGGACCTGGATGAGTCGATCCATGTGCACCTGTGTGCTGATCGAGTTCGTCTTCGGCGAACACGATGAGTCCGAAATTCACACTGAGCGCCTGACCCGGTGGTGTGGGAGGCGAGTGACCTCTTCGATGAAACCGTCACCAACGATTTCGAAGCCGTTCTTGAGGTAGAAATTCAAAGCTGCGTCTCGGGCATTTGCCCAGATCATGTCGATCGAGCGTTCCCGAGCTGTTCGAAAACCTGCTTCGAGAAGTAGAGCGCCCAATCCGAAACTTTGGAACGTGACCTTCGTTGCCATACCTCGTAATTGGATCGATCTGCGTGACGAATCGTCGATGAATGGGCGCTCCATCCAGGAGCTGACAGCAATGATCGACTGCAGCTGATCGAAAACCGCGAGGTGGAACGTTGCCGGATGATCATCGCCCTCGAAGTCGACGGTTGCTTCGGGCATGTCGACGCGCAAGACCTCTCGACGAAGAGGGCGGACGTGCGCTGCATCGACGAAGCGAATCTCGAATTCATCTGCTGCCACCATGGAGAGTGCCGAGGTTAGCGAGAACCGGAGTTCGGAATGCGTCGCGGATTCAGGCGAATGATGGTCTCGGCCAGATACTCGGCTTCGGTCAGATCGTGGGTGACGAGAACAGTCGTCGTTCGAGTGGATCGCAGTATGTCCTTCAGGTCGCGCATCAGACGGTCGTGCAGAGTCTGATCGAGGCCGGTCAGTGGTTCGTCGAGGAGCAGCACAGTCGGAGCTGGGGCGAGCGCACGCGCGAGGGCGACGCGCTTGGCTTCTCCGCCGGAAAGTGTGGATGTGCGCCGATCGGCGAAGCCGGGAAGGCCGACGAGATCGAGCATCGCATCGACGCGAGTCGCTCGATCGGCCTCGAGCCGTCGCCTGGTCCTGCGGGAGAGCCAGAAACGTGAGAACAGGGGCCGCTGCATATCGAGACCGAATGAGATGTTCTGAGCAACTGTGAGATGAGCAAAGAGTTGATCGTCTTGGAAGACCAAGCCCACATTGCGTCGATGTGCAGGTAGGTCGGTGACATCTCGTCCACGAATCGAGATCGATCCCGAGGCTGGAAGGATTCCTGCAATGACGCGGAGCAGGGTCGATTTACCTGCCCCAGAAGGTCCCACGATGGCAACAGTCGACCCGGACGGCACCTCGAGTGACACCTCGTCGAGTACGGGTACGTCACCGATGTCGAAAGACACGGCGTTCACGACAAGTCCCGTATCGGCTCTCATCGCGGTGTCGAACTCATGTCTGTTCTCCATCAGGTCCTCATCGTCGAATCGAAGGAGACAACGATCAGGCTCGTGAGTACGAGCAGGAAAGTCGCCGCAGCCATCGCTGTCGTGAATGCAGTGTCACCTGCTCTGCCGAGCAATTGATCGACCACGATGGGCAGTGTCTGTGTCCTGTGTCGGGTGAGAAAACTCGTAGCGCCGAACTCTCCGAGCGAAAGTGCAGCTGAAAGGCCAAGTCCGGTGGCGAGGGCTGGTGCGAGCAGCGGGGCATCTACGTCCCACCACCTGCGGAACGGTGATGCCCCGAGAACTGCAGCTGCATCGCGCAGTCCTTGGGGTATCGATTCGACCACCGAAAGAGACGATCGCACAACGAAGGGGAGGGCAACGACTGCATGGATGCAGGGAATCAACCACCACTGCGAACGAAAGTCGAAGGGCGATTGGTCGTACGTCACGAGAATTCCGAACCCGATGACAACTGCTGAAGTGGCCATCGGCACGACGAGGAGCGCCGCAGTCAGAGAACTTCGACGCTGTGCGAGTCCGATCGCAGCAGCGATCCCGATCGGCACTGAGATCCCAGCAGCCAAGAGCGCGAACATCAGCGATCGGGTGACGACGGAGAGCATGTCGACATCGTCGAGAACGGAACCTGTCGAAGAAAAGAGATTGACCCATCCGCTGTTCGTCCAACGTCCACTGCTGCGGACGGAGTGCACAATCATGGCTGTCAACGGAACGAGGATCAACGCAGCAGCGGTGTACCCACTCGCTGTCGCCCAAAGTGGGGCAGAACGTCGATCGACGTCGACTCGCTGCATGTCGACGGACCGCCGACGTGTGGCAAGGGCGAACAATGCGATGATGACGAGAGTCTGGGCCGTCGCAAGGACTGTGGCTCCTGAGATGTCCCCGAGGACCACGGCCCGGCGATAGATCTCGACTTCGATCGTGTTGGAGCCAGGCCCTCCGAGAAGACGGACGACTCCATACGACGTGAACGACATGAGAAATACGATTGCGCCGGCAACCTTCAGTGCTGAGCCCGCGAGCGGTACGACAATTCGTGTGACAAGTCGGAACGGAGATGCGCCGAGAGTTCGTGCTGCGGCAAGCAGGTCTGGGTCGACCATGGACCATTGAGGAGTGACGAGTCGAACGACGACCGCAATGTTGAAGAAGACGTGAGCGAAAACGATTGATCCGAAACTTCGCTCGACTGAAGTCGGCAGGAGAGCGAGAAAAGCAGATCCGACAACGACGGTTGGAAGCACGAACGGAACCGTGACAATCACACGGATTGCTCTTCGGCCGCGGAATTCGTATCGAGCAAGAACCCAGGCAAGAACCGAACCGACAGCGAGAGTGACGGTCGTCGACCAGATCGCCTGCCAGATGGAGAAGCGAAGAGCACTCAGGATGGGCTCTCGGGACAGAGTCTTCAATGCAGAGAACGAGCGCACCGTGTCCTTCGTCAGAACGAACAACGGCAGTACCGAAGTGAAGAGGACGAGCATCACTCCTGGCAGTGACCAGATGTGCTCGAACGCGGTCGTCCGAAACTTCGACAGCCGCTTTGTTGTCCAAGGGTATGGTCGAGCTGGGTTCATGTCACGAGTGAAGCGTGGTCGCCTCGTGTGTCACTGCTGGACGCGGCGTGACCACTCATCGAGGATGTCGACTCTGCGACGGGCGATGTCGTCGGATGAAAGTGTCCATGGTTCGTTGATTGGCTTCGCATATCGAAGAAATGATTCGGGCAGAGCGGCATCTTGGTTCGCTGGGTAGACGAAGAGGTTCTCGGGGAGCAATTCCTGGAAACTTCGCCCAACGAGAAAATCCACGAGAGCACGTGCTGCATCGGGGTTGTCGGACCCGCGCAGTACTCCAGCAAATTCGATCTGCTGGAAACACGTGTCCTCGATCACCCCAGTTGGAGCAGGAGCGCCACTGTCGAGTGGCGGATCGGAAAAGATCACCTCTGCTGGAGGACTCGTGCTGTAGCTCACTACCAAAGGACGTTCGCCTCCATGCCGTGAAAACTGCGTGTAATAGGCGTCGGTCCAGCCGCCTGCAATTGCGACGTCGTTGTCCACGAGTTGCTGCCAGTACTGCGGCCAAGTCTCGGGAAAAGCACTCACTGTCGCCAGAACGAATGCAAACCCTGGGGAAGAGGCTGTTGCATCCGGAACGACCAACATGCCCCGATATTCGGGTCGAGTGAGGTCTTCCAGTTTCATCGGAGGTTCGAGTCCGAGTGTGTCGAAAGCAGCCACGTCGTAGTTGACGCAGACGAACCCGAAGTCGACTGGCGTGACCATTCCCCGGCCTGATTCGAGCAGCGATTCATCGATAGGGGAGATACGAGAAACATATGGGTCGAATGCCTCCGACTCGACGAGTCGTGTGAGGAGGGCATTGTCGACGCCCCACAGCACGTCTCCTTCGGGATTCCCAGAGGTGAGCGCCACTTTCGCAACCAATTCACCAGCATCGCCACCAAGTGCGATGTCGACTTCGACTCCGGTGTCGGCGGTGAATTCGGCGAACGCATCTTCGGGGACGGTGAATGAATCGTAGGCAAGCAACGTCACCGATTCTCGAGGATTCGCCCCTGATGCGCAGGAACTCGAGACGACGACACAGAAGACGGTGGCGCTGGTGATGAGCGAGCATTTGAGTCTTGTCATGAAATGGTCCTTGCGGTCGAAAAGCGATCGGACAGATGCCCTGGAGAGATGACGGCCACTGTTCCGGTCCGACAGTGAATCGAGCATGGAGAGGACGAGACGAGATTGCTGACACCGCGAGCGCGGTCACCCGTGAGAACGTCTTCATCCAAGTCCCACTTCAGACCCTGTGTCGTGACAACTGCATCGCGCGCACCGAGTGTCATCAAGCTGATCGTCGTATCGACGGCGTGATCGCCGACGAGATTTCTGCCGGCGTGCAATACGTCGATGCGGTCGGTCGAGATCCAGGCGCGAACACTGTCGAGCTCCGCAAGTCTGTCGTGGGCGAGCGCTGCCATGACGCCGAGGACATGGTCGATTCTGTCGCCCCCACCCCATACAAGAGTGAGATGGCGGAACTCGGATTGCGCCGCATACTCCAGGGCCAATTCTGTGTCGGTGAAATCCTTGTCTGCGGAATGTTCGATGATGGTGCACTCGTCTGCTCGTGCTCTGACGAGGTTCGAACGGTCGACCGAGTCCATGTCACCGATGACGACGTCGGGTGAAAGACCGAGGCGAAGTGCATGATCGAGGCCGGAGTCTGCGCAGATGACGCGATGTCGAGTGGGGAGTTCACCGAGAACCCGACGATCGGGTGGGTGGCCGCCGATCACGACGATCGCGTGATCGATGATCTCGTTCTGTGCTGGCGCTCTCCCGGTCGATCGACCTTCGTTCCCGTGCTCGTTCATCCGTTGTTCCCTCCGCTGGCATTACCCAGATCAGGTTCTCGGGTCGGCATCGGTAGACACCCTCTCAGCCCACTGAACCGTGAGCTCCCCGTCGCTTTTCACTCTACGTGCCAGGATGGATCTCGCGTTCGACGAAGTCTTGAGAAGGAGAATTTCAGTGGCCGAGATCGATGGTCGTTCAACCGGTGCCGAAAGCGGGATCCAACTCGAGGGGCGGGTTGCGCTCGTCTCGGGAGGTGGTCGCGGAATTGGTCGAGCAATCAGTGAATTGCTTGCTGCGAACGGCGCTTCGGTGGCGTTGAATTACCGACGAGACAGAGAGGCTGCAGACGACACGGTGGCTGCGATTGTCGCCGCTGGTGGCGCGGCGCAGGCGTATGAGGGAACGGTGGACGATCCTGAGTCGGTCGCTCGAATGGTGTCGAACGTCGAGCGTGACTTCGGATTCGTGGACATCCTCGTGTGCAACGCCGGAGTTGCCTCGAGAGGCCAGGCTGTGGCTGACACCGATCCCGAAGAAGTCGAAAGGCTGATCACGACTCACGCCATCGGTCCTCACCATCTCGCCCGTTGTGTACTGCCGTCGATGCGAAGCCGGTCCCGCGGTGACATCGTGATGATTTCGTCGGTGGCGACGAGTCACATGAGCGCAAATGGGGCGCCGTACAACATGGGTAAGGCTGCAATGGAGGCTCTTGCGCTGACGCTGGCCAAGGAAGAGCGTCCGAACGGTATCCACGTGAACATCGTTGCCCCGGGTCTCGTCGAAACCGACATGGGGGTTCGGCTTGCCCGTGCAATGACCGGTCGAAAGGAGATGGGTGACCTGCGAAGTTTGGACGCTTCGTCTCCCTTCGGCCGGGTGTGCCAACCGATCGACGTTGCCAATGTCGTTCTGTGGCTGGTCAGCGAGGGAGCTGGGTACGTCACCGGACAGCGAATCGAAGTGGACGGCGGCGGCAGCCGCTGATCGTCGACGCGAGGTCCACTCCATGGCGGATTTTGCACGGCACGACAGACTTCGGTGTTCGAGGTGCGGGTATCTTGACTGGCGTGAGTCCACTTGCACCTGAGAACACTTCGACCTCGAATCCGACGATTATCACGATCACTGATACAGCTCTCGAGGAGTTGTTGAAACTGCGAGATGCCGAAGAAGATGCAGCATCTCTCGGTCTTCGGCTCGAAATCGTGAGCGGACCCGGTGAAGATTTCCGGTACGACTTGTCCTTGGACGAATTCCGTAAGGCGGCGTTCACCGACGAGGTTCGAACGCATTCGGGTCTCAAGGTGATCATTCCGGCCAAGGACCTGGAACTTCTCGATGGGGCAGTTCTCGACTATTCGTCGAGCGCTGGCCTCGTCATCCGCAATCCGAACAAGCCTCTCGCGCCTGTGGTGGAGGGTCTCGTTACGGGGGATGAACTGTCGGCGGAAGTCGAAGCGGTGATCGCGGTCGAAGTCAATCCTGCGCTCGCAGCACACGGCGGTTTCGTCACCTATGTCGGTCATGATGAGGACGGCACCGCATACTTGACGATGGGCGGGGGCTGTCACGGCTGTTCGATGAGCCGCATGACGATGCTCGAAGGAGTTCAGACAACTCTGGTCGAAAAGGTGTCCGGTATCCAACGTGTACGCGACCTCACCGACCACACGACCGGAGAGAACCCCTTCTACCAGTGACTCCATGCGTCACATGACGTGTCGAGTCACGAGACCGCCTGACTTCTGGTGAGGTTTCGGCCTTCTGATCGATGAGTCCGTCAGGATTGCGGTCCGCGAACGAGACGACCAGGGAGTTCCCCGGTGAACTCGTCATCGTGAACCGTCTGGACACCGGCGACGAAGGTCGCTGAGTAGCCGCGCGCTTTCTGCACGAGCCGCCGACCATTGGCGGGGAGATCATGGACCATGCGCGGAGCTTCGAAGCCGAGACCGTCGAAGTCGATGATGTTCAGATCGGCGCGCATTCCTGGAGCGATCAAGCCCCGATCGTGAAGCCCGTAGAATTCTGCGGTCTGACGAGTCTGACGATGGACGACGAATTCGAGGTCGAATCGAGGTCCTCGTTCACGGTCTCGAACCCAATGGGTGAGCATGAACGTCGGCATTCCACCATCGCAGATCGCTCCGCAATGTGCTCCGGCATCCGACAATCCGAGACGTGTGTGCGGATGACGATGAGCTTCGTACGTCATCGAGAGATCGCCGTAGGAGTAGTTGAAGAAGGGTGCGTAGATCAGTCCCTGTCCACTGTCTCTCACGAGTTGATCCAGAATCAATTCGACGACTGGAGTTCCGCTACGCCGGGAAATCGATGCAATGGATTCTTCTCGGCGGGGCTCGTAATCGATCGAAGGTCCTTCGACGAGCCACATGCCGTCGGCCTTCTCGAGCACCAACTTGGCGAACA
>JBJTGN010000177.1:0-6982 GCA_046093905.1 Actinomycetota bacterium | reverse complement strand
ACATAAGTGGGCTCGATGCCCTTGATAAGGCGACCAACCGGAGCGGTATTGCCGAGGCACAGAAGTACCGACGGGCCCGCCAATCGGGGTAATTCAATTTGCTCCCAGACATGCCCGGTTGATCTCCCCTCCCGGCGGACCTGCACAGAGCGAAGTGGTAACTGCGTGACCAAGGTGCCGGCCCGCGGCAGCCATAGTGTCGCCTCAAGTCCGGGAAACGCCCCCTCGGCGAGCAGCCTATCCAGCGCACGGACGAACTCGATGGCTACCCGCTGCACGCCGGTGACGTCTTGGAGCAAGAAACGTCCGTTGATGGACATCTTCACGCGTTTACCTCAGCGGAAGGAGATCCCGATACCGCCACCCGGGTACCAATGCTGCGAAGGTTTTTCAGCGAAGAACACGAACTGGCGACCTTTGGCCAACGAGAAGTCCAGTAGCCTACCCGTTGCGTGACTGTTATCGCCGAGTACTACTGCCCCGTCAGAAAGCTTATCCGCAACGGCTTCGTACTCGGCCGCCTCATAATCGGCCGAGTGGTCACTGTCATTTATAAAAAGGTCAACAGTCTGACCGAATTTCCTGAGAGACTGCAAGGAATCACCGTAAATAATTTGTCCGCAATTGGCGTACTTGCCTGAGAGCAGGTAGCCCGCATCGGGATTGATATCAGTGCCGTAGTACCTGCCCTCGTATCCTTCTTCGCGATTCTTCATCAGTGCCGCGGTAAGAACACAAGCACCCAAACCTTTGTCGACGCCCGTTTCGATAACGACCCTGGGCTTCAATGCCCTCACAAATGCGTACCAACCGATTCGCCGCCCGAATCGGACTTCGCTGTCCGCAACGACTCCCAGACGGCTTGCAGTAGTGGTGTCTATGATGTGCCTCTTGAGCTCAGCATCATTCTCGATCTCATCGATGAATCGAACAACGGTGGAGAACTCGATTCCCAGTACATGTGCTATCAAGGCCGCCAGGTAGTTCCTATTGTTTAGCTCAAGATCATACGTGAGATTCGTCGTCTCATTTGAACGGAATAGCCAACGGACGAGATTCAGCAGCGGCGAGTAGTAGTAACTTAACGCATACCTCGTCCTGGCGACAAAAAGCGCGAGAGGGCCCAAAATCGGCGTGCGGACGATGGCATATCTCGAATTCTCCACAGTTTCCTCAACGATCCCATTCAAGACTCTAGTGGCGCCGCTCAGGCGGCCACCGGACAATCAGAACTCCGACTGTGGATATCGTAGCAACTCAAAGTACGGCGGCATCGGCGGGCGATTCCCTCCGCTACCTCCGCGTCGAACGGCGCTTCGCCCGCATCAACCAATCAAAGGCGCGCCGAAGCACGTCTAGGTCAGACCGTCGGAACCGATAGAACTCAGAGGGCGGGACATCGCAATATCTAATGAGCAGGTAGATGTTCAAATAACCGGGAAGAACAGTCCCAACGAACATCGCTACTGCCGCACCGGCGGCCCCGTACCTGGGTACGAGTACTAGCATCACGATCACATACGGAACGGTGGAGATGAGCATCGACATGCTGCGCAGACCAGGGTAACCACGGGCGCTTAAGACTCCGCCTGCGACCGATCCCGGGATAGCGATCGCGTACGCCAGCAAAAGGATGATCAATACTGGAACAGCTTGCGCGAACTCCGATCCGAACAGGCCGGGTATCAACCATGGGGATGCTGCCGCCAGCACCGCTGACGCCAGAGCAGTGACCAAAGTGGTCATCCGCGCGGCGCGACCCACGCGAGTTGCGCTGGGATCGCCTGCCTCGACCGTGAAAATCACCTGTCCCACAGCGCTATGGAAAAGCAGAGCGACGTTGCTCGCGTTGACCGCGACCGCGTAAATGCCCAATTCATCGACGCCCGCCAAGGGAGTTACCATCACCTGGTCAAGCCTCGCCAAGATGATCCCCGCTATCGAACCCGCCCAGATGCGCCAGGCATACGAGAACATCGACGACGTTTCGGACTCCCTTTCGATCTCTGACTTCGGCCCGCGGAGAGCAGCCCACCAGCGGGGCGAAAGCAGATAGACCGCGATACCGGCGAAGGTTGAGGCGGCAACGGCAATGGTTGCAGTACCTACCGTCAGCGAACCATTGACGTACAGGGCATAAATGCTCACCAACTGCACTGCAGCACCCAGGGTTCGCTCTGCTGCGACCAGCCACCAGGCATGCGCGCCATAGGCAACACCGCGCAGCGCGGCGGTAAACAAGGCCGGCACGAGTGCGGCACCGGCCAGAGTCATCAAATCGGCCAACTGCCGACTACCCGCACTGAGGGGTTGCGCGAGATAGGCAACTAGCCCGGTTCCGAGCACTCCGGCCAAAACCAAGGCGGCCAGGCTTATACCAACCTTTCGGACCAGCCGCCCGCGGTCCCGCGAAACAAAGTACGTAAGCGACTCGGGCAGTCCAAGGGTAAAAATCGCCACCGCTAGCAGCAACGGCGCGGTGGCGGCGGCGACTGTGCCACGCCCGCTTACACCCAGACTCTTCGCGAGCAGGATCTGCGTCAGCAGCAGCACGGCTGGCGGCAGCGCATTTCCGATCGTGGTGATCACCACGCCCCGTGTTGCCGACATGCTTAACCGGGCGACCCGCAGCTGGCCGGGAATTTGGGTACGAAATTCATTCGCGGCGCTTTACCGCGATGAGTGAGTAGCCAAGCGGAAACCGATTCGCAGTCCGATCAGATGCGTACCTTCCCGGTCCGTACTTCACGAGCCATGAGCCCGCATTCTGGACGACAGCAGCGAGCCCCTGACCTAGGTACGGTAGCTGCTGCAAAATTTTGGAAGTCAAGTCGATCAGAATCTCCGGGAGGCCACCAAGTGGCGGAATGTTGACAACCTCAAGACCTGCGGCCGCGCACAAGCGAGCCAAGGAATATCGGGTGTACCGATAGAAGTCGAAAGGATCCTCGTGGCTCGGGTAGTAGAAAGGCACGTTAAGCAGTAGGACGCCACCATCACTTTTCAGTATTCTTGCAACTTCGCCAAGTAATGCCTGCGGTTCGGCGATATGTTCGAGGACGTCGGACAAAATGACTGTATCGAATGCCTCGTCTCGTAATTCAAGCGGCTTGTTCAGGTCCGCGATGATGTCAAGCAACGGGTTTTCGTGTAGCGAATTGGCCCAGTCGACGAGAGTAACGTTTTGTACGAACTTCGCGTAATAACCCAACATTGGCGCACTGCCGCACCCAAGATCGAGCAGGTCCCCGTGCGCATGTTCAGGGATGGCCTGGGTGTAAAACGCTCCGGCGCGATCAGTCACGAGCCGAGAAGAAGCCGCCAGACGGGCCGCGCTTCTGGATGCGCGCAACGCACCGGAGCGCGGATCGACAGCAAACTTCGACTCCTGCCACTCAGCCGGAACTCTCACTAAAACACTCCTGCGGATTGACGTTTGTCCAGGCCAGGGCTTCTTGAACGCCGCGTCCCACCAATAGTATGCAACTAACCCGTGTAGCACCTCTATTGGGGCACTCAGGCAACCGATAGTACAGTTTGACCGGTCAGTTTCCGTCCTGGGCCACGGACAGACTGGCCGGGACTCCACGACGGATAAGCAACTAGAAACGGAATTCAAGGCGACTATGACAACCCTAATCGCGCACGAGTGCATCGGCGCGGTCGGTGGTGCCGAAAACGTCTTCGAACAAATGCGCTTGGCGCTTCCCGGTAATCGGTCCGTCAGTCTTTGGAACGATGCCCCGGATCGTTTTCCCGATGTGGAGGAGACCTGGCTGGCCTCATCTCCCCTGCGCGGACGAAAAGTTGCGGCGTTGCCATTTATGGGGAGTGCTTGGCGGCATGTATCACTCGCGGGCGCCGACCGGATTGTCGCTTCATCCTATATGTTCTCGCATCACCTCGCGAACCGGGCGGCAAACGCCGGCATACCTGCGTTTGCTTACGTTTACACCCCAATCCGCTATGTGTGGGCACCAGAAGTCGATAGCCGAGGAAATTCAATTGTCGGTCGACTGGGGCGGGGATATTTCCGGCGACTGGATCGACGTCGGCTTTCCACGCATGTTAGCTATGTGGCAATCAGCGATTTCGTCGCGCAGCGAATGCTTGATTCGTGGGGTTTCGAACCGCCTGTAATTTATCCCCCGGTCGATATTGAACGCATTAAAAAACATATCGCAAGCGATAATTTGCCTCAGGATCGGTTCCTGGACAGTCTGCCGCGTGAATTTGTGCTGGGCGCCTCTCGTTTCGTTCCGTACAAGAATCTTGACGCTGCGATACGCGCGGGCGAGGTCCTCGGATTGCCAGTCGTACTCGCCGGAGCCGGTCCGGATGAGCCGCGGCTCAGGTCGGTCGCGGAACGCGCGAAAGTTCAGGTGACATTCGCCGGAAGGGTGAGCAACGACATGCTTGTGGAGTTGTATCGTCGCGCCAAGCTATACGTGTACATGCCGGTCGAAGACTTCGGCATCATGCCCGTCGAATCCATAGCCTGCGGGACTCCAGTCCTCGCTAACGAGGTGGGAGGCGCCCGCGAAACCGTCCTAGCGACAGGTGGGGGAGTCACCTGCTCTTGGCAAGAGTCGGGTTTCGAAGATCCGTCCGTGGTGGAAAAAGCGATCGCCACCGACATGACCATCGCCCGTTCCACAATTTCCAAATTCTCGAATGAATCATTCAGGGCTAATTTCCTCTCATGGGTTGGTGCCCCGCCAACTTAAAATCATGCGCACAAATCCCCACGGCGTACCACACCCCCCACATACGTCCAAACGGGGAGGTGATTTTGGCCGTCGACGATACGGCCGAGACTTCTCGGCACCTTTCATGCTCGATTGGATCTAGTTGCCGAAATTCAGCCCACTCTGTCAAAACAAAGACCACAGCCAAAGGTCTCCATCGCAATCACAGGCTTGGCCCCGGCGCCCGCTCGGTGGGCTCTGCCAACGGTGAGATCCAATCTTGGACACCGTTAACGACATCGTTCGCCAGATCCCGTACAACGCATATACAAACACCGTCGCTGGATCGAGCGCGATTCCCAACACCGACATGAGTAACTTGCTCTAGACCGACCCTTACCGGAGGACCGGTCAAGTCACCACTCGTGGCCTATCCGCTGGGGGCCTACACACAAATTGAAGACCGCGTGTCGCTAATATGCTCCTCGTCGTGCGAAAACGACTGAAGGGGTCTGCAAAAGGATCCGCAAATCCCACATCAGTGACCACGACTGTACGTAGACGGAGTCGAGGTGCTGAAGATCAGCGTAGGTCAGGTCACTGCGACCACACACTTGCCACAGTCCTGTGATCCCGGGCAAGACATCTAGACGGGCCAGCCCGGCCCCGTCGATCAGATTCGCTTGCTCGGTCGGCAAGGGGCGGGGACCGACCAGGGACATCTCGCCAAGCACCACATTGATGAATTGGGGCAACTCATCGAGGCTCGTCTTACGGATGAGGGCGCCCACCCGAGTGACTCTCGGGTCGCTTCCCATCTTGAAGAGGGGGCCATCGACCTCATTGCTGAGCGCGACCGCATGACGCTGGTCCCAGGCGTCGGTGGTCATTGAGCGGAACTTGAAGATCCGGAACGGCTTACCCGCCCTGCCTGTCCTCTCCTGCCGGAAGAACACCGGGCCGGGACTATCCAGCTTGATGGCGATCGCGATTATCGCTAGAAGCGGGGAAACGGCCAATAGTGCACAGGATGCAAGGGTGACATCCATCATGCGTTTCGTGGCCTGCGCCCAAGGACCAAGCGAAGCCGTTGGGAGGTGTACCAGGGTGATCCCCTGCAGATCCTCAGTCTCACTGCGCCAGTTGTGGAGTTCGAAGTAGCGCGGCATTTCCGAGACCGGCACCTTGCCCTCGAGTGTCCGCATAGCTTTAAGGACAGTCGAGTCGCTGGCACTCGGGAAGGCCAGAATCACCCGGTCGATCTCATAGGACTCGCAGATGGCGGCAACGTCATCAAGTCCGCCCAGCACGGTGGTACCCGAGGCAACATTGTCATCGACGTGACCGATGACTCGGGTGTCCGGACACCTCTTCAACCTGGACGTCAGGCGCTCCGAGATAGGGCCTGAACCCACGACCAGAATACGAGTAACAGCCGGGTCGAAGGTCCGCACCATGAAGCGGCGTCCGAACGGAACTAAGAGCACCGCCGGCACGGTCATCGCCACCGCTGCGGTCAGCGTCATCCGTCCGCCACGGAGGACGAAGGCGTCGAAAGCCAGGGCGAGGAGGGCGGCGGTCGGCAGACAACGAGCAACCATGCCAGGGCGCCACCACTCAGTGGGACGCAATCGAGATGCAGGCCGGTTGTAGAGACCGTGCAGATGTAGTGCGATTGCCATCGAAATGACCGCGAGGGAGACATCGCGGATGCCCAGTCCCCCGGCTCTCTCGGGACTGACATGGCTCAGGATCACCGCGCCGAGGGCAGCCGACAGGGTGAGGGTCACCGCGTCGGTGAACTCGAGCAGGTAGCGGTGACGTAAAGCAAGTTTGAGTACATGATCTCGCTGGCTGCCGACTGGCGGCGGCAACGCAGGCGCTTTGGTCTGGTCCATCCATGCGGGGTTTATTGCCATCAGGTCACCAGCCGAATCCGACGAGACGCAGGCCGCATCGTTTGAAATTCTCTACAGGCAAACAGTTGCGTCCATCCACCACCAAATCCCCCCTCATGACATCACGGAGTTCAGCCGGATCGATTAGCCGGAACTCGGGCCATTCCGTTGCAACGAGAACCGCATCGGCTCTGTCTGCGGCCTCGTAGACGTCCCGGGTCAGCCGAACCGCTGCGAACTCCGCCGGCAACGATTTGATGACCGGATCGAAAGCAGAGACGACCGCCCCTGCCGCGACCATGCGCCTGATGATGTCCAGCGCGGGGGCGTCGCGCAAGTCATCGGTCCCAGGTTTGAAAGTCAATCCAAACACGGCGATTCGCCGCCCCTTGAGGA
>JBJTGN010000176.1:0-9445 GCA_046093905.1 Actinomycetota bacterium | reverse complement strand
CGGGTCTTGGAGTTCGCATCATCGGCGAAGTCACTCCGGACAAGGTTGCGACTCTGCAGGAGGCTGATGCCATCGTCCGTCAGGAGATCGCGGCCGCAGGCTTGGAGCGCGAGATCTGGCAGGCATTCGCAGTTCTGCCCGACATTCGCTCGGTTGGAGTCATGGGTGACGAGCGGACCTACGGCTACCCGGTGATCATCCGAGCGGTGACGAGCGAAGACGCGATGACCGCCGACTGGGCTCGACTGCCCTATGACCTGCTCGAGTCCATGGCGAGCCGAATCATCAGCGAAGTTCCGGGGGTCAACCGGGTCGCCTACGACATCACCTCCAAGCCGCCAGGCACGATCGAATGGGAATGACGGCCCCAGATCGACGTATTTCCCTTGTTTCAGAGCGACAGCAACACAACTGAAACATTGGCTAGCCTGTCGGGGTCATGGCATTTCGGATCATCCCGCATGCGCCACGGCGTCGAGTGGCGGCTCTCCTTGTGTGCTCGCTGGTCTTCACCGGCGTGAGTCTCACCTCGTCCAGTGGCGTCGTCAGCGCCGGCTCGGTCGATGGTGCTCGTCGCAAGGTCCAGCAGATGGCGGACCAGCTCGAGGCAGCCGAGCAAGAAGTCGACCGGCTCAGCGAAGAATTGCGCATCGCTGAGGACGACAAGGCGATGCTCGAAGAGGAGATCGAGGCAACTCTGGCAGAGATTGCCGCCAAGGAGACCGAGCTCTCCGGGGTCGAACTGGAGATGTCGAACCTGGCAGTCGAAGCCTTCGTCGGAGGCTCTCGTCTCGGAAGCCTGTCCGGTCTTCTCGCTCCTGGTGGCGGACCGAACGAATCGGTGCAGAAGCAGTACCTGACCGAAATGGCCCTCAACGTGGCCTTCACCAACTCCGACAAGCTCGATGCCCTCATCACCGACCTCAACGATCTGCAGAAGAAGCTGGAGCGGGACCGCAAGCAAGCCGAGGAACTAGCCGCCCAGATCACGCGTAACCGAGAAGCGGCAGAAGACCGGATCGCGAAGTACACGGAACTGAAGGCCAAGGCCGAGAAGGAACTCGGACAGGCACTGGCTGAAGAGCGTGCCCGTAGAGCCGCTCAGGCAGCGGCGGCTGCGCGTTCGCGAGCCGAAGCCCTCGCTGCTCAACGTGGAGACACGAGTAGTTCGCGCGTCGCAAGTTTCGATCCGAGTTCGATTCCGCCGAGTAGTTCGCGCGCCACCATCGCTGTTGCCGCTGCTCAGAGCCAAATCGGGGTGAAGTACAAGTACGCAACGGCGATCGAGGGCGTGTCATTCGACTGTTCTGGACTCACCATGTGGGCATGGCGGCAAGCTGGTGTTGGTCTACCTCACCAGTCGAGGAGGCAGTTCAACGCGTCTCCACGAGTTCCGGTCGAGTACCTCGAGCCTGGTGATCTCGTGTTCTTCTATCGGCCGATCACACACGTCGGCATCTATGTCGGCGGCGGAATGATGGTCGATGCTCCCGGAGTTGGCCGACCGGTCCGAATCTCACCGATATCGTGGAACTAGGTGGTTGGCGCCACACGCCCCGGATGAGGGCGAGTCGATATCGGGGGAGAGTCGAGTGGCAGACGTGGGGCATTCGGGGTCCTCGGGCTCTGCGCAGCCGAGCATCGCTGGAATCGACATCGAACGCGTGTCGGCTTGGCTCGAGAACTCGATCGAATCAGCCGTTGCTCCTTTCACCTTCTCGTTGATCGCAGGCGGTCGATCGAATCTCACATTTCGAGTGACCGGCTCCGACGGAGCAACCTTCGTGCTCCGTCGCCCTCCACTCGGACATGTCCTTGCGACTGCGCACGACATGGCGCGCGAATATCGGATCATCTCGAGAGTCGGTACGACTGATGTTCCAGTCCCGCCCGCTCTCGGACTGTGCGACGACGTCGAAGTCAACGGTGCCCCGTTCTATGTCATGGGGTACGTCGAAGGTGAAGTGCTCGACAGTGTCGAAAAGGCGGAACGACTCGATCCAGCTCTTCGCCACACTGCGGCCCACCACTTGATCGATGTCCTTGCCGCTCTTCATGCCGTGGATGTCGATGAGGTCGGGCTGGGCGATCTGGCGCGGCGCGGTGGATACATCGAGAGACAGTTGAAGAGATGGTCAACGCAGTGGGAGAACTCGAAGACGCGGGAATTGCGCGAAATCGATGAGGTCGTGAAACGTCTGAGTGAGCGAATGCCCGAACAACAAGGGGTCGTGATCGCCCACGGCGACTATCGGTTCGGAAACTGTCTGACGGATGTGGCAACCGGGCGCATCGCTGCGGTACTCGACTGGGAACTGTGCACACTCGGCGACCCTCTTGCCGATCTCGGATATCTCGGGGTGTACTGGAGCGATGGAACGACGGGAACGTTGCGAGCCAATGACCCGACTCCTGCAGGAGGCTTCCCCCTCTATCGCGAACTCGTTGACCGCTACGCACAGCGAACGGGTCGAGACGTGTCAGGTATCGACTACTACGTTGCGTTCTCGTGTTGGCGACTCGCGGTGATCAGCGAGGGCGTCTACGCGCGTTATGTGCATGGCGCGATGGGAGATCAAGACGGAGTCGATCTCACGTCGTTGAAGGTCGGCACCGAAGCTCTCGCCCAGCGGGCGCTTGCGGCGGTCGAAAAACTGTGATGGAGTGAGGAACTCGAGAGTGCCACGGGAGGACAATCGACATGGCGGACCAAACCGAGAATGGTCGAACGTTGGACAGCTGGGAGCGGAGCACGTTCTCTGCAGGGGCGATGACGCACGATGTGTATCGGCGCGGTTCGGGGCCGGGAATCATCGTGGTCCACGAGATTCCAGGAATCACGCCTGCAGTCGAGCGTTTCGCCAACGAACTCGTTGACAGCGGATTCACCGTGGTCATGCCGGACCTCGTCGGAACTCCGGGGAAAGCCCCGTCTGCTGCGTATCTCGCTTCTTCGATGATGCGCGTGTGCATCTCGCGTGAATTCACGACAATGGCCCTCGGCCGAACCTCGCCGATCATTTCTTGGCTCCGTGCACTCGGTCGAAGTCTCCACCTCGACATCGGTGGACCGGGAATTGGTGCCATCGGGATGTGTTTCAGCGGTGGTTTTGCGCTCGGCATGATGGTCGATGATCACGTCATCGCTCCGGTTCTCAGCCAGCCTTCGCTGCCGTTCAGTGTCGGCAAAGCTCGAGCAGCCGATCTGAATCTGTCACCCGACGACGAAAGGGCGATGATCAGTCGTGCAGAAGACGGATGCCAAGTTCTCGGGTTGCGGTTCACCGGCGACAAGCTCGTTGGCACCCGATTCGATCGCTTGCGGGAACTTCTCGGGGATTCGTTCATCGCCGTCGAGTTTCCATCGGCGAAAGCTTCCGATCATTCGGTTCTGACCGAACAGAGACAAGAAGATGGCGTTCGACGTGTGATCGACTTCTTCACCGAACGACTGTCGTCACGCGCCGGCTGAGACATCCAACCTGTATTCCGGGTGTTCCCACGACTCGATCGCCCGTGACGGAGATCGCGACGTCAGAAGATGCCGTACGAACTGTCCCTTTGCTGCTTTCGCATCGTGACCGACCGATCGCCCATGGCGATCGACGAAGGACATTCTCAAGATCTTCACGTCCGAGGAGGGTGACCATGCCCGTCGATGTTCGAGAGGAAGAAGATCGATCACGGTGCGCCCCGCAAGCCAACGGTCGAGAATCGGTGTCACGTTCGGCTGCCAGAACGACGCCAGTTTCTGTCGGGTGCGGCCGCCAGCCTTCGCGGGTAGGTCGAGTGCTGCGCCAATCTTCAACTTGTAGTCCGGTATCGGATCATCGAATCCGACGAGACCGAGCAGTCCCGAGAAGACCACGATGCTCTGGCGGGCACGATCCATGGCGGCGGGGGACAGTGTCGCAGGGTCGATGTGATCCCACACGACGCCTGTGTATCGCTGCCATGCGGGCAGCGTTGCCGAGCCGATGAGCGACAGGTTCGTGTCGCGAGCCCGTTTGAGGTGAGCACCACTGACTCCAAGAATCGATTCCGTCCCACCGTCGAGATCCGTGAGAGCATCCACGACCAGAGTGCGTGCCTCGGAGAGTTGCCGACCGAAAAGACCGGAGGATGGCCTCCATCCCGGTTTGCCTCCACCTGGCGCCTTGCCTTCCGACGGAGGGAGAAGAATCGCCAGGGCTGCACCTGATGTGGGACGGGACGATGTCTGCACTGGTCGAGTCATGTCCTCATTGTGCTCGGGGCTACTGTGCTCTCATGCGCATTCATGTTGACGCCGACAAATGCCAGGGACACAACCGCTGTTATGCCCTTGCACCGGAATTGTTCGATGTCGATGATTACGGCAATGCCGTCGTCATCGGCGATGGCTCAGTTGCCCCCGAACTCGAAGAGAAGGCTCGGCTTGCAGTGGCCAACTGCCCCGAATTCGCGATCACGATCAGCGAATGAGCGGATCCATCTACGGCCCGGTCTCGGATTGGAGTACCGACTTCGATCATGCAGACCCGCATTACAACCGACATGCTCATGAGATCTGGTCGGAACTGAGGAGATCGTGTCCGGTCGCGCACAGTGACCGATATGGAGGGACCTGGCTCCCAGTGACTCACGAACACGTCCGTGAGATCGCCTACGACACGGACAACTTCACGAGTCGGGCCGTTGTCGTGAGCACGCTCGTACCAGAGGACCCTGCGCCGATCGGAGGCGCTCCTCCGATCACGAGTGATCCGCCGTTTCATCACGAGGCACGGAAACTTCTGCTTCCGCCGTTCGCCCCCAAGAAGATCGAAGCTTGGGAACCTGAAGTGCGAATCCTGTGTCGTGACCTACTCGATGTCATGGCCAACGACGTTGCGGCAGGTCACACGATCGATGCTGCTGTGCAGTACGCACAGAACATTCCGGTCAACGTCATCGCGAGAATGCTCGGCTTTCCCCTCGAAGATCAGGATCTCTTCCGCGGCTTCGTTCACGACGTGCTCGAAGGCATCAACCTCGATCCTCAGGAACGTCAGGCGAACGGTGATCGACTCGATGCATACATCACGCGCCAGATCGAAGATCACATCGAGAACCCGCGAGAAGACCTCACGTCATATCTGTTGAACGTCGAACTGATGGGCGAGAAGTTGGCTCCGGAGCATGTGTCCGGCACCATCATTCTCCTTCTGCTCGCAGGAATCGATACGACATGGAGTGCAATCGGCTCGAGTCTGTGGCATCTGGCGACGCATCCTGACGATCTGCGCCGACTGCGCGAAGAACCGGCAGTGATGTCGACTGCGATCGAGGAACTCCTTCGCTTCTATGCGCCGGTCACCATGGCTCGCCTCGTTGCGCAGGACCACGATTTCCACGGATGTCCCATGAAGACGGACGAGTGGGTCCTTCTTCCGTTCCCGGCGGCGAATCTCGATCCTCAGGAATTCCCGCGAGCGGACGAAGTTGTTCTCGATCGGGCCGAGAACCGCCATGCGGCATTCGGTCTCGGCATCCACCGCTGTCTCGGATCGAACCTCGCTCGACTCGAGTTGAGAGTGGCGATCGAGGAGTTCATCGCTCGCTTCCCTCGCTTCGAGTTGGCTCGAGGTCGAGATGGTGTCGAGTGGAGCCTCGGTCAGATTCGCGGACCGCGAGTGCTGCCGATTCGCGTACTCGAGGCTGTCTGACGTCGTAGTCGTGACTTCCATGGATGAGCCAGTTCCCTCGCCGGAATCGATTCCGGCCACTCGAGCTGGTGCGAAGTGGAAGGAACAACTCGAGTCATGGGCAATTCCCGAGGACATCCTCGCTCAGGCCGAGGTGCCACCCTGGGTTCACGACCCGGCAACATTCGCTGTCGACGACTCGATCGATCCGCGGAGTCCGATACATGAATTGGCGCGCGAGATGCTTCCCATTTCCGGCGGCAGTGTTCTTGATGTCGGATGTGGGGGAGGTCGTTCGTCGATCCCTCTCGTTCCTCGAGCGTCAGTGATCGTGGCAATCGACGAGAGCCCTTCGATGCTCGCGCGATTCGCCCAAGCCGCCGAGGAGGTCGGAGTCGATCATCAGGAGATTCAGGGACGATTCCCCGATGTCGTTCGTGTTGCCGAAATGAACGGCCGTCCCATGCAGCCGTGTGATGTGGTCGTGTGTCATCACGTTCTGTTCAACGTGGCCGATCTCGAACCATTCATCGTGTCGCTGACTGCGATGGCTCGCCTCGGGGTCGTCGTCGTCATCCCTCGGCGTCACCCGCTCAGCGCGTGGAATCCTGCGTGGAAACACTTCTGGAATCTCGATCGGCCGAATGGTCCGACATCCGATGATGCAGTCGAAGTCATCCGAGCCCTCGGGTTCGACCCGGAGATCTTCGTCGTCCCGCGACCTCCCTTGGCTCGTCAGGCCGACGATCCGAAGTCTCTTGCTGCCTCGGCACGGCGCCGGTTGTGTCTAACGCAGGACAAAGAACGAGAAGTAGAACTCTGGTTGGCGGAACATCCACCCGAGTTCATGCGCGAGGTTGTCGTGCTGCGTTGGCCCGGAGGTCTTTGAGGGCGCCAGGCCGTTGGCTCTCGTAGATTCCACGACGCGGTGAAACTGCGTACGCAAGGATGCACACGATTCCAGCCGGCGCCAAGACTGCGGCGCCGAACAGCTCGGCAGTGAGCAGTGTGCATGCAATCGGTGTGTTGGATGCGGCACCGAAGACCGCAGCGAATGCAGCGACAGCAACGAGCGTCGGAGCGAGATCGAGTGGAGCAGACAGAACGGATCCGAGAGTCGCGCCGATGACGAACAAGGGAGTCACTTCTCCTCCGGGAATGCCGCTGCCGAGGGCGATCACGGTGAACACGATCTTGAGTGCGGGATCCCACCAGTCGGAGATGATTCCTGCAAGGGCGTCGTCGACGAGCGGGAGGGAAAGACCCAAGTAATCTCTGCCGACCAGCACTGCCAGTGCGATCGTGGCAACGGCGCCGATGACTGGTCGTAGCGGCGGCCAGGAGATGGCACGCGTTGTCGCTGATCGCACGATGTGCATCGCTCGGATGAACAGTCGGGCCGCCAATCCTGCAGCGATTCCGACGAGGGCGAGACGTGCGAATTCCGACCAGTCCGCTGATGCAGGAACTGAAACGATCTGCGTCGATCGTCCGAGTCCCTCGACGACGACGTCTGCAGTGATGGAAGCGACGAGAGCAGGGGCCAGTGCGTCGTATCGAAGCCGTCCCGTCTGCTGTACTTCGAGGGCGAAAACAGCTCCGGCTATCGGAACCCCGAAAGCACCCCCGAAGGCTCCCGCCATGGCTGCGACCAACATCAGGCGCGCATCGGATGCTGCAATCCGAAACGGTCGCATGACGAGACTGGAGAGCGATCCAGCGATCTGGAGTGCTGCGCCCTCTCTGCCGACCGACGCTCCGGCCAGTTGGGCGAGATAGGTCGCTCCGAAGATCATCGGTGCCATACGCGCAGGAACCCTGACGACGTCCAGTGGTTCGGAGTCCTCGTCGACGTTCGATGCACCTGCAGGAGACGGTAGCGATCTGTCGATGACCAGTGACGTTCCCCGAGTCGCTTCACCGCCGGCGTAGTGGTAGGCGAGACCGAGCAGAAGCGCCACAGCGGGCAACACATAGATCAGCCAAGCGTGGTCGAGCCGCAGGGACGTTGCTTGGTCGAGCGATTCGAACAGCGCCCATGAACCGAGTCCGCTGATGGCGCCGATGATCGCTGCTGCGCAGACAATGGAGCAGAAGTGCGCTCCTGCATGCAGCCGCTCTCGAAACACGTCGACACGATAGTTGCTCGAGTCCCATTGGCTTCTCTCACCTTCCTCTTACGTGTCGAGGGCAGACTGGGGACGTGAACCGCTCGTCGATGTCCCATGGCAAGGTGCTCGTCGTCGACGATGACCCTGCCATCCGTACGGCGCTCTCCAGAGCCCTCGAGCTCGAGGGGTACACCGTTGACACTGCGGTCGATGGGAACGCTGCCCTGTCGCAGATTGCCACTTTCGTGCCTGACGTGATCGTCCTCGACTTGATGATGCCCAATGTCGATGGCCTGTCCGTGTGCCGGGTTTTGCGAAGTGAAGGCAACAGAATTCCGATTCTGATGTTGACTGCGCGAACCGAAACCAGTGATCGCGTGGCTGGCCTCGACGCAGGAGCCGACGACTATCTTGGTAAGCCGTTCGCTCTCGAGGAGATGCTCGCTCGTGTTCGCGCGCTCATGCGGCGGTGGAAGCAGCCAGGCGACGAGTCGTCAGGAGAGGTTCTCGAACTCGAGGACTTGACTATCGACATTGCGTCTCGATCCGTTCTGCGTGCCGGACGCGCCATCGATCTGTCGAAGACCGAATTCGAACTGCTCGAACTGCTCGTTCGCAACAAAGGAATCGTCCTCGAACATTCGACGATCTACGACAGGATCTGGGGGTACGACTTCGGCCCGGATTCGAAGAACCTCGCTGTCTACATCGGCTACATCCGCCGCAAGATCGATACTGAGGGAATGAATCCTCTGATCCATACGGTGCGCGGTGTCGGGTACGTGGCGCGCTCGAGTCCGGGCCAGCAATCGTGAACGGCCAGCGATCATGAAGTTCGGTCTGCGCGGGAAGTTGATGCTCCTCCTTGCGGTCATTTCTGCCGCCACGGCTCTGTCAGTCGGTGTCGTGTCGTACGAGTCGATGCAGCAGCGCTTGCGCACCGAAATCGATCGGTCGCTGATCGAAGCCACGAACCGGTTCCTCGATGGACCCAATGGCTTCCGTCGATTTCGCCTCGGTGGTCGCATGTCGGTCATCATCCCCGAAAGACCCCTTGGTATCGAGCAGTACGTGGTGCAGGTCGCATCGGGCGGTGGGGAGGTCATCGCTACGACTCCTGGCGTCACTCTTCCCGTCGTGACTGTCGACGATGATGCGTGGAAGCACGCGCGGGTCGATGGAGCGATCGTGCGAACTGTCTCGTCTGCAGAAGGTGATCGCTATCGAGTGCGGACCGTAGCTCTTGCCCTGCCCGGCAATCAGGAACTGATCCTTCAGCTCGGGCGAGATTTCTCCGAGACCGAGAACGTCCTCTCCGACCTGCGAACGCGGATCTTTCTCATTGGTGCTCTCGTTGTCGTTGTTGCAGCGCTTGTCGGCGGAGTCATTTCGACAGGGGTCACTTCTCGACTGCGTCGACTCTCGCGCTCTGTCGAACACATCGCAGATACAGGAGAATTGGCGGTTGATCTATCGGTCGAAGGTCGAGATGAAACGAGCCGTCTCGCAAGATCGTTCCAGGACATGGTGAATGCGCTTCACGAGTCACGGTCTCAGCAGCGGCGACTGGTCCAAGATGCGGGACACGAACTGCGCACTCCGCTCACGAGTCTGCGGACGAACATCGATGTTCTTCGTCGTCACTCAGATCTGTCCGATGCGGTGCGA
>JBJTGN010000175.1:0-2255 GCA_046093905.1 Actinomycetota bacterium | reverse complement strand
TCGAACGCGGGCAGCCGCCCGAGGGCGAAGGCGGCGGCGATCTGCGGTGAGGACTGGTAGGTGGAGAACACCACCCGTGGACCGGATCGCCTGCGCAGGAAGTCGGCGATCACCTCGGGGTTGGTGGTGACCGGCACTCCGACATCGCTGGTGTGCGACACCGCCGCGTCCTCCCCGAGACTGCCGGCCGTCTCGTCGCTGCACACCGGCAGCGCGGCGAAGGGAATCTTCGGGTTGGCGGTGCGCCACTCCGTCATCGTCTGCTTGAGCAGCGACAGCGACGGCACCAGGACGAGGGTGCGCTCGGCGGCGAGCTTCTCGCGGATGAACCATGCCGTCAACGTCTTTCCGGTCCCGCACGCCATGATCAGCTGGCCCCGGTCGGCGGTCTTGAATCCGTTCACGACATCCTTGATGGCGGCCTGCTGGTAGTCCCAAGGCTTCTTAGCCTTGAGCGGCTTGGCGGGCCGCAACGACGCCAACGTGGCCGGCCAGTTCAGGTAGTCGTCGGTCTGGCGCAGCTGCGTGAGTCCGATGAACGGGATGTCCAGGTCGTCCATCAGCTTCGTGGCGATGTGGTGCCGCTTGTCGGTGGTCCCGATCAAGAGCCGGTGACCGTACGTCTTCCGGCTGGACTCGGCGACGAACTTGTCGATGTCGTGCTTGCTGATGCTGTACTTCTCGTCGTACGCCTTGGCCTGGATCGCCCACAGCTTGCCGTCGTAGTCCTCGGCGACGAGGTCGATGCCGGCGTCGATGTCGTTGGCCCGGCCTGGCCACTCGTTGCGCAGCCACACCCGCCGCAGCAGCGGCTTGTAGATCAGGTCGTTTTCCAGGAACCACATGCAGACCAGCTCGAACTGGTCACCCTTGCGCTTCTTGTCGACCGGGTCGAACTGTGCCGCGAGGTCGTCGAAAGCCCCCATAGGGGGAATGTAGAGGAAAACGCTGACAAAACGCGGCTTTGTTGCGCCGGTGCTTCTCAGCGACACCGACCAGGCCACCGATGATCTTCAGCGCTATTTCGACGAATCGCGCGAATCTAGAACGTAATTAAGTCACGAAATAGTTTGCAGTGCAATGCAATTCATGTTATTATGTAAATTCCAAGTAGGAGAAAGCAGCACCCTGTCGCCGCCCAGACTTCACTGACCGCGGGAGGGTGCTTTTCTGCCTGCGCCGGCCAGTCGGGGGACTGCGGCGCAGCTGAAGTGAAGGGGGTCCGGCGGCGTGCATGGGGGCACAGGCCGGATCCCCTTCACCTTATTACGTCAGCCGGCCTACGGGCAGAGCCACGAGGCCTCATCGTCGAATTCCCACGCGCCGAGTCGGGATCCGGTTCACTTGTTACCTATCCGATCCGGGGAGGGAAACGCATGACGCAGCCGGGGTGGTACCCCGATCAGGGCGGTGGCCCGAACATGAAGTACTGGGACGGCCAGGCGTGGCACGACGCGATACCGACCGCGCCGGCGGCTCCCAGCCCTCCACCGCATGCCGCGACCGTGCCGCCTTCTGGGGACCCGAACCCTCCGCACTGGGCACCCGCCGGGCTCTCGCCCACGGGCCTGACCGCAGCGGACTTCCCCGCCTCGTCAATCGGGAAAACCAAGTCCGTCTTGTTGGTGTTGGGCGGGATGATTGGACTCATCGTGTTGAGCGTTGTGGTTTTCGGGATTTGGTCTGGCCGGAACGGCCACAAATCAACGCCGACAGGTGGCGTTTCGACGGCCGTAGCGTCATCGACTGAGCATCCTGCGCGTGAGCGTCAAGAGGGCCCGATTGACGAACCGCTATTCGTCACTGCTCCGCAGGTCTCGATGGACGGGAGCATGTCCGAAGCGGTGGGCGCGGTGGTCGTCGCAGGTCTGCAACCCGTGCAGTCCAGCATCTTCCCCGTGAGCGGCCAGCTGTTCTCAGTAATGGTTAACGTCAACGTGTTCAAAGGCACTATGACGGTCAACCCGTTCTTCTTTGCCGCACGCACGGAGATGGGCACGAACCTGCGGCCCACCGCCGCGGCGGGGCAGAACATGCTTCCCGCAACAGAGATCCCCGCAGGCCAGCAGGTGTCGGGCTGGCTGACGTTCGACGTGCCCAACGGCCAGCACATCGCGGAGGTAATCCTCAGTGATCCGCTAGGCAAGCAACTAGGTCGCTGGCTCGTGAAATAGCCATGCGGCGCAAACAGATTTAAAGGTCGGGTTCAACAAGTTTCACAAGTCGCAACAAGTTGATCAGACACTTCTCCTTGC
>JBJTGN010000174.1:0-2336 GCA_046093905.1 Actinomycetota bacterium | reverse complement strand
GTGCCACACCTCGTCAGACTTCTCGCTGGATCGAGCTATCGGCAGCTGCTTCCACTGTCGGTACTCGCGGGGGCAAGTTTCCTGATCATTGCCGACATTCCAGGAAGGATCCTCGCAGATCCGGCGGAGACGCCGATCGGTGTGGTCACAGCGTTCTTGGGGGCTCCGTTCTTCATCCTCGTTCTTCGTTCACGTCAGGGGGTCGCCCAGTGACTTCATCTCCGCTCGGTGCAACACTCACGTTCCGAAATGTCTCGGTTCACTACAACTCGTCATGTGCGGTGTCGGGTTTTTCTGACACGGTGCAGCCAGGGGAATGGCTGTGTCTGATCGGTCCCAATGGAGCGGGCAAGTCGTCGTTGCTTCGCTCGGCGGCGGGTTTGATCGAGCACACGGGGGAGGTGCTCGTGGATGGATCGCAGTTGAGGTCACGGTCACCGCGTCGACGAGCAGCCTTGGTGGCTCACATCCCACAGTCCCCGTCGTGGCCCGAGGGAATGACTGTTTTCGAATACGTCCTTCTTGGGCGAAATCCCTACGTCGCATATTTCGGCAGTGAGTCGCGTCATGACCGGGCAATTGTTGCCGATGTCCTCGAACGCTTGGAACTCGGTGTCTTTGCACAGCGGCGTCTGTCCACGCTGTCAGGAGGTGAGCGTCAGCGAGTGATCATCGCGCGTGCTCTCGTCCAAGAGGCTCCGATCATGCTTCTCGACGAACCGACGAGTGCACTCGATATCGGACATCAGCAGTACGCTCTCGAACTCGTCGACCAGTTGCGCCGTCGGAACGGACTGACGATCGTGTCAGCGATGCACGATCTGACGTTGGCCGGTTTGTACAGCGACAGGCTGGCCCTCTTGCACCACGGCCACTGTGTGGCTTCGGGTCCAGCCGACATCGTTCTCAAGGCGGAAACACTGTCGGAGTTCTACGGTGTGACGGTTTCCGTTCATCGCGAGGACGATGGCACAGTTGTGGTGGTGCCACGTCGTACGATGCCTCTTGCATGATCGATGACGACGTTGCGGGAGCAGCCAAAGCGCATCAAGTTCTCCTGCAGCGTCTCGCTCCGATCGATTCGATGCTTCTTTCGGGTGAACACATGTCGAGACCGTCCCGTTTGCCGGGTTGGTCCGTCGGGCACGTGCTCGCCCATCTCGCTCTGCACGCCATGAGTTTCGTGAGGTTGTTCACCGAGGCCGAGGAGGGTCGAATCGGGCGTCAGTATCCGGGTGGCTCGACTGAACGTGCTGCGGACATCGAACACGACGCATGTCTGACGGCAATCGAGCACATCACGCGTCTCCGTGACGCTATCTATCGCCTCGAAGGAACGTGGACGCAATCAAGATTGGCATGGAGAGGTCGAGCGGAAATGGCCTCGGGAGCGGTGGTTGCGATCTCTGATCTGCCGCTGCGTCGCTGGCGGGAGGTCGAGGTGCACATGGGAGACTTGGGAATTCCGGAGTTCGGTTTCAACGGTCCAGAATCGTGGTCGGATGACTACGTGCGCCGTGATCTCCGTGTATGGACGATGCAGTGGAGTGCTCGAGGTTCGATGGGAATGAATACGTTGCCTTCTGAAGTCGCGCAACTGGAGGATCGATGGAGGCTCGCATGGCTACTTGGACGCCATCAGGTACCGGGCGTGAGCGCCGCAGGTTTGCTGTGAAGAAGGCACAGCTGCTGTTCGCGGCTTCTCTGTGTTCGACGATTTTCGTGCTTGCACCAGCGTTTCCGGCGAGTGCCCACGCCAATCTCGAATCGTCGACACCTTCTCCGTCGGCGACACTCGAGCAGTCTCCGCAAGACATCGTTCTCGACTTCTCCGAGCCGGTACGTCGCGTCGACGGATCGATCGAACTCTTCGATCAGCGGCGGCAACCCGTAGGCATTCCGGAGCCGAGTACACCTTCCGCGAATCGCATCGAAGTTCGGGATCTGCCCCGCCTCGATCCGGGTCTGTATCTGGTTGCCTGGAGAGCCCTCTCCGAAGATGGCCACATAGCCCAGGGGGCCTTCACGTTTCAGGTGGGTGCAGCATCACCGTCGATTTCGGCAGAGGAGCTGCTCGGCGGATTCTCCGACTCGGAACGGGCGGCATTCGGGATTGGCGTGATTCGGCATCTTGCGCGGCTCGTGACCTATCTCGGATTGGCCGGAGCGTTGGGAACGCTTGCGATCGCTGTAGCGATCGGCGTGCGACGTTGGCGAATCATCGTTGCGGGAGCGATTCTCGCTCTCATCGGTTCCGTTGTGCAGTACGCGGCACAGAGTCTCTACGCCTCCGGGCAGTGATGGTCCGAAGTCTTCAACGGAACGGCTCTGCTCGG
>JBJTGN010000173.1:0-8537 GCA_046093905.1 Actinomycetota bacterium | reverse complement strand
GGTCGTGCACCAATCCGGCGATGTGCAACTCGACATCGTCGGGTGCGACCTCACGAAGAATTGCGGCTGTCTGCAACGCGTGATCGAGTTCGCTGAATCCGTCTGCTTCCACTGAGGGAGTGTCACCGAGGACCCGAAGGTGATCGATCAGGTCCTCGACGTCCGTGAAACGCCGAACTCCACCCTCGAGATTCACGCCACTGGTCATGAGCGGATCGTAACTGCCGAATGTGAACACCAGATGGAAAACGTCTGATCACTTGGTGACACAGTTGCTTGGTCTGGTGCCTGGCGGGGTGGGTCGATGTCGGGATCATCGTTCGAATACAAAAGCGACCACTGAGACGGTGTGTCCCAGTGGTCGCTCTCGATCGATGACATCGGAGTGACTGTCGTCAGTCACTCACGAAATCAGAAGCATTCGTTGGTGGCACCCACGGCAACGAGGCCAGCCTTGTCGCCCTCACCCCAGGTGAGGTTGTACACGCCGTCCTTCTCCTTGTAGGAGTCGGTGTACATGATCTCGGCACCACGTGCATCTTCGGCAACGCCGGCGTCGATCATGTCGGCGTCGGTCAACTGACGCAGACCGAGAGCCTCACCGAGGATCGTCTTCAGCCAGCGCTTGCCTGCGTCGTCGATCCCGACGTCACGTGCACCGCCGGCCAACTTTGCGCCTTCCTGGAAGTGGATGTAGAAGCCGAGCGAGCTTTCGAAGTGCTGGAAGCTCACGATCTGGCTGACGCCGTCCTTCGAGGTTGCAAAGATCGCTTTCTGCTCGAACAGTGAATCCTCACGACCCGGGAAGCCGGTGGAGCCGAAGTTGAGAACGATCACTTGCTTGTCGGCGAGTTCATCGCTGAGGGCGATGTCGGTGGTGCCGGCGTATTCGATTTCGAAGCCAGTGACCTCGGCCAGTTCGGCCGCAGCCTGGGTGAGGAGCTCACCGATCTGGGCTGTCACATCGACATCGGTGTAGGACGACACTTCGTCCTGAAGGTCACCGGTGTTCAACAAGATGCGAATCGGACCGGAGCACGCATCGAAACGCCACGACGAACCATCTTCTGCTTGAGCGAATGCATACACCGGGCCACTCGGTTCCGTGACTGGCTCGGACGTATCGGTTGCTGGTTCGGTGCCTGCCGGTTGAGGGGCAGCAGTTTCGATTGGCTCCGAGCCTGAATCGCTCGATGACGAGCACCCTCCAAGAACCGAAATTGAGAAGAGAGCAACGCTGATTGCTCCCACACGTGTGCGAACGGACGTCATGAAATCCTCCATCAGAAACAAGGGGTTTGGGAAAACTTAGTTGTGCTGCACGACTGCGTGTGTCGGTTGTAGGCGTGACATTTTTCCCGATGTGTTCAGTACTTGTGGAGTGCAGATGTTCGCAGCGTCGATGACGCGAACTCAATGACCACCTTTGACGACGTAACCAAGACTCCGCAGATGTTCAGCCCACGCTGCTTCTGCTTGTTTCGATGATTCCTTGTCGAAGGCTCGTTCTGTCGGTGCGAGATCCATGCGCAGTCGGATTCCGTGACGAGCGACGACGGGCGAGTGGAGCTTCCCCCCTTTTGCCTTGCGCGCCTGACTCTTGTGCTGCTCGAACCGTTCCTCGGGGGTGCGAGAGGTTTCTCCCACGTAGAGCACGCCACGACCGGGATCCTTGGCCGCCGCCGAGTCCAACTCGATCACGTACACAGTCCATATATATGAATCGCGATTGACGGTGAATCCTTGGCGTCGCAGGTTTCTCAAGGTTTCTTGACGGAGTGACTTAGCGGTAGCTCGAGACATCTCCGTTGGCTCGACAGACAGGTCGCTCCGGAGGGCGACGATGTGGTCTCGGATCCACGAATGCCGCTTACTGCGCGGGAGGGACTCGAAGCGCTGCTCGATCGGCAAATCAGTGGAGGCCAGGAACAGATTGGGCAGGTCTGGATGACGTCGGGGAACGACATCATCGAGTTCGACGACGATGACGCCCGACTGAACCGTTGCATCGTCGACTGGGGCGGGCACGTCGGAGAGAGTACTGGTGGGTATTGACGAGTGTGACAGGATTCGCCATGCGATCTTTCGACCTCGATCCCGATTCCGTCGTCACGGCTGAGCGCGGTCAACGAGTCCATCGAGATGCACTGGACCACGCAGGTCGTTTCGAGCGACGGCTGTACGCCGTGCGACCCGGTGTCTGGAATCTCGTCGGGAATGGCCTTTCCAATCAGACGTTCATCGACGCGCCGGAGGGAATCATCGCTATCGACACCGGTGAGTCGATGGAGGAGATGCGGTCGGCTCTGCAGGATCTTCGTTCAGTGACCGACCGACCGATTGTCGCCGTGTTGTACTCGCACTTCCATTACGTCGGCGGAACTCGTGAGATCTTCCACGAGAGCGGCCACGATCTGCCCGTGTACGGACACGAGCGGATCACGTACAACAGAATGCGCGCGATGTCCGAGATCGGACCCGCATATTCGAGTGGTCTCGTTCATCAGTTCGGAACTGCAATGCCTCTCGAAGGTCCCGATGGCATCGTCAGCGTGGGTCTCGGCATCTTCTATCGCAATCCCGATCACCGACCGTTCACTGACGGTCATGTTGCCCCGACGATCACATGGCGTGGTGGTGAATCGCTGACCGTTGCCGGGTTGAGCGTCGAAGTGACCCATGCCCCATCGGATGCGGAAGACTCGGTGACCCTTTGGTTCCCGGAGATCGAGACATGCGTGCACAACATCGTGTGGCCGGCATTGTTCAACGTCTTCGCCATTCGAGGTGAGGAATATCGCGATCCTCAAGTTCTGTTGCGCGGATTCGCCCATGTCGCCTCATTGCAGCCGGAATTCCTGGTGGGGACGCACGGTCCCCCGATCACGGGTCGCGCCGAGATCAGCCAGCGGGTGACGCGGGCGAAAGACGCCATTCAGTTCCTGTGGGATCAGACGGTCCGGGGAATGAACAAGGGGTGGACCACCGACCAGATCGCATCACGCGTGCGACTCCCCGACTCCTGTGATGACGACTACCTGACGCAAGAGTTGTACGGCGTCACCGAGCATCACGTTCGCCAGATCCATGCCGGTGTGCGGGGGTGGTTCGACGGCGATCCGGCCAAGTTGTTCCCATTGCCGCCCGACGAGCGGGCGACGCGACTGGTGGAGGGGTTCGGTGGGCCTGCTGCTGTGCTCGAGCGTGTTGCAGAGGCACGGACCGGGAACGATCTTCGTTGGGCACTCGAACTCGCTTCGTGGTTGGCGGCACGGCGCAATTCGACGTCTGAGGATCGTCAGGTGTTGGCCGATGTCCTGCGTGATGTCGGATATCGGTCGGCGGCTGCCAACATTCGCAACTGGTGCATCACGACGGCACGTGACTTGGACGGTTCGACGGACCTCTCCCGGCTGCGTACGCATCGGCTGCGCGAGGCCCAGGTTCTCGGCATGACCCCGTTGGACTCGGTGTCTATTTTGCGTGTCATGCTCGACCCCGACGTAGCGGTTGGATTGGACCATCACCTGGCATTCGATTTCGACGGACGCGGTGCAGTCGGTCTGCAGGTGCGCAATGGCGTCGCCGTCGTCACCGACGGCACGGATGCCACCGATCGAGTGGCCGGCTCGTTCGAGGTGTGGGCCAAGGTTCTGAGTGGATCGGTGGCTCTGTCGGACTCGATTGCCGCCGGAGATCTCCGTGTGAGCGGGTCGACGACTGCGGTGCAGACCACTCTGGGGGTGTTCGAGAACCAGGGACTGCGCGGCTGATGGGCGAACTACCCAAGCATCCAGGTGCGTTTTCCGGTCGTATCGAGCGGCTGCTCGACGATTCGACGGCGGCTCGTCTCAGTCGGCCGGCTGCCCCAACCGATGCACCGAACATCGTTCTGATCATGCTCGACGACGTCGGCTTCGGATCCTTTGGCACGTTCGGCGGTCCTGTTCCGACTCCGGCATTCCAGAACATTGCCGACGCCGGCCTTCTCTACAACCAGTTCCATACGACTGCTCTGTGCTCGCCGACCCGGGCGGCATTGCTCACCGGTCGAAATCACCATTCGGTGCACATGGGCGGTATCCCTGAGGGCGCGAACTCGTTCCCGGCCTACGACAGTGTGATCCCCCGTTCCACGGCGACCGTCGCAGAGATCCTTCGGCACAACGGGTACGCGACGGCGTGCATCGGCAAATGGCATCTCACGCCGATGTGGGAACAGGGACCTGCTGGCCCATTCGATCACTGGCCGACGGGTATGGGCTTCGAGCGCTTCTATGGCATCATCAACGCCGAGGCTTCGCAGTACGAGCCACCTGTGTACGACCAGACGACGCCGGTCTTTCCGTACCGCAACCGACCGGACTACCACCTCACTGAAGATCTCGTGGACGAGTCCATTGCATGGATCGATCGCGTCCGATCCACTTCGTCGGGTCGCCCGTTCTTCCTCTACCTGCCGACTCCTGCTGTCCACACTCCGCATCATGTGCCGTCGGAGTGGATCGATCGTTTTGCAGGGCAGTTCGACGGTGGATGGGATGTGTTGCGCCGTCAGATCTTCGAACGACAGTTGGCTCTCGGGGTGATTCCTCCCGGGACCGTTCTCACGGAGCGACCCGAGGGTGTTCCGGCATGGGAGGACTATCCCGATCGCCTCAAACCAGTCGCATCACGACTGATGGAGGTGTTCGCTGCATTTCTTGCGCACACGGACTTCCACATCGGTCGTCTACTTGACCACGTGTCGGCGATCGGAGCGTTGGACAACACGCTCGTCGTCTACATCACGGGTGACAACGGCGCCTCGGCGGAGGGGACCGTGAATGGCGCGTGGTCAGCTCCGACGTTTCAGAACGGTGTGCCCGAAGACGAGGATTGGCTGCTCGCGCACATCGACGATTTCGGCACGGCGCGGTGCGAGAACCACTACAACATCGGCTGGGCATGGGCTCTCGATGCACCGTTTCAATGGATGAAGCAGGTTGCGTCTCACTTCGGAGGGACGCGCAACGGTATGGCGATGTCGTGGCCGAAGGGCACCTCTGCGATGGGTGCGATGCGATCCCAGTTCCACCATGTGGTGGACATTGCCCCGACACTGCTCGCAGCGGCGGGTATCGAGTACCCGGACGTGGTCAATGGCGTCGTTCAGGACCCGGTGGACGGAATCGCGATGAATTACACATTCGACGAGTGCGAACTGGAGAGTCGACGGACGACTCAGTACTTCGAGATCTTGGGCAACCGCGCCATCTATCACGAGGGGTGGATGGCGTCATGTTTTCACGGGCGACCGCCATGGGTTCGGTTCGTCTCACTGCCCTTCGACGGCCCCCAGGAGAAGTGGGAGCTCTACGACATCGAGAACGATTTCTCGCAGAGTAACGATCTGGCCGGCGTGCATCCGGAGAAACTCGCCGAGCTTCAGCAAGTCTTCGACGAGGAGGCCCGTCGATGTGGCGTGTACCCGCTGCGTGACCCGGGATTCCGCTTGGATCCGGAACTTGCTGTTCCTCATGCGTTGAGTGGTGCGACCGCCATGACCTACACCCGATCTCATGTGCGCATACCGGAGACGGTGGTGGTCAACTTGAAGAACTGCTCGTATCGGATCTCGGCGCAGATCGTGACGCGTACAGGTCGCGACTCCGGAGTGATCTGCTGCCAGGGCGGAAACATGGCGGGGTGGAGCCTTTACCTCGATGAAGGTCAGCCGACGTTCGTCTACAACGCATTCGGTCGGGAGATGTTCTTCGCACGAGGTGACGGGCTTGATGTCGGCCCCCACAACGTGATCGTCGAATTCGATTACGACGGGGGATTGGGGGCTGGCGGCAACGCGTACCTTTCTGTCGACGGCCGTGCGGTGTCATCGGTGCGGATCGAGCGGACGATCCCGGTGGTGTTCTCGATGAGTGGAGAGACGTTCGATGTCGGTCTCGACACAGGCTCGCCCGTCGGGCCGTATCCGCACATCTTCGAGTGTGAAGCAGATATCGGGTCGGTGACACTCGAGCGTCTGAGCGAACTGTCCCCCGAGGACAAACGTCGTTTGGCCGAACTCGAATTCAGAGCCAGTATCTCGTCGCAGTAGTACTGTCCGACTATGACTTCGGCACGTGACATCCTGCAGCAGTTCGGTGCAGTCGAGAGCGATCAACGCTATGGACGCCTGCTCGACATGTTCACCGATGACGCCGTCTATTGCGACCCGATCATGGGTGTCCAAAGTGGGCGCGAGCAGATTGCCTCCTTCATGGCAGAGATGGAGAAGGTCGTTCCGAAGATGGGCATCGTCTTCGACGACTGGGTGACCGTTGCGGACACTTCTGTTGGATGGGCGACGTGGAACATGGTCGTGCCGACGGATGCCGGCCCGATGCCGGTTCCCGGTCAGAGTCTGTACCGCCTGCGTGACAGCAAGGTCTGTTACGTGGCTGACTACCTCGACTCGCGGGTGTTCGCCAAGGTCAACCCGAAAGCGTCCCTCGATTTCCACGCCGCCGCTCGAGCGCCCAAGGGCACGACATCGGCCGGTCCGGCTGCGGATCTCGTGCGGACGTTCTGGTCGCTGCAGAACTCTGCTCGATACAGCGAGCTTGCGGCGTTGTTCACGCACGATGCTGTCTTCACCGACCAGGTCTACGGCCGTTTCGACGGACATGCAGCTGTGTCGGCATACCTGCAGCGCATGGAGACCGAGATGCCCGAGGGAGGTATGTCGTTCTCACTTGTCGATCATGCTGGTGACGACACCGTTGCGTGGTCACAGTGGGTATGCCACATGCCGGGGGGCGACATTCCGGGATGGACGTTGCACACGGTGCGCGACGGTCGCTTCACACTCGATGCGGATTACTTCGACGTCATGGCGGCACGTGCTGCGTCACGCAATGATGCCAGCTGATCGCAGAGCGACCGGATCGAATCCCAATTCGGCGACGATTTCGTCGCTGTGCTCACCAGGCGTCGGTGCGAAACTGCCGATCCGCGCCGGGGTGGCTGAGAACCGGGCCGCAGGCCGTGGCTCACGCAGCCGGCCAGCTGTCGGGTGCTCACGTTCGTGGAACACGACGTTGTGCACGATCTGGGGTTGGCTGGGAAGCTCGTGCAAGCCGACGACTTTCGCCGCCGGTACGTCGTGGGCTTGGGCGCGCGGAATGAAATCGTCCACGTCCTGGGCGGCAGCGAGTTCGACGAGGAGCGGCACGAGATCGGTGGCGTTCTGTGTGCGAGCGGCGATCGTTGCAAAGCGCGGGTCGTCGGCCACCTCTGGTCGGCCGTAAGCGGCGCACAGACCACGGAATTCGTCGTCACTGACCACGCCGATCGAGGCGAATCCGTCTCGCATGCGGGTGACCGCGTAGTTCTGGGCGAGGGTTGGCGTGCGACGGGCGTCGTCGTCGACGAGGACAGCATCCATTCCCGAATCTGGCCACATGAAGGCGACGGCTGCATCGATCATCGCCAGCACGATGTGTTGGCCCCGGGCCGACCCGGTGGCTCGCGCATACAGAGCGGCCGAAACGGCCTGAGCCGCCATCAGGGAGGTCACCTTGTCGCACAGCAGCGTGCGAAACAGCGCCGGCTCACCTGTGCTCGGGTCGGTTTGGACACTCGCCAGACCCGAGGCTGCCTGAATGACGTTGTCATAGACGCGGTGTCCGCTCGCTGGGCCGTCCGGCCCGTAGCCACTGATACTGACGTAGATCAGGTCTTCGTTGATGGCTCGCATCTGTTCGTATCCGATTCCGAGCCGCTCCACAGCGCCTGGTCGGAAGTTCTGGATGACGACATCGGCTGATGCAATCAGCGACGTCAATATCTCCACGCCTTCGGGCTTCTTCAGATCGACGACGAGCGAGCGTTTGCCGCGATTGTTGTTGACGAAAATCCCGGTCATGCCGCCTTTGGCCGACCCGATGTAGCGCATGAAGTCGCCGATTCCCGGAGACTCGACTTTGATGACGTCAGCTCCCTGATCGGCGAGCGTCATTGCCGCCCACGGACCCGAGATCATCACCGACAGATCGACGACCTTGACACCGCTCAGCGGTCCGGGTTGAGGTGTCGACGTATTCGAGTTTGAGTGTGTCGCTGCCATCGGGTGATTGTTCCACACCCGAGTTGCGGTTCGTCACCCGAGCGGGGTGGCTCTCAGACGATCTCGGAGATCTGCATCACCGGTGTGATGTTGGTGTAGTTGGCAACATCGGCCATCACGTCACCGGTCTTGGGTGATCCCATCGCGGCTTGGAACGCGTCGAGGGAGTCGAAAGTGAAGTGCACGGCAGCGACATTCGGGCCGTTGATGCCCTTGTCGATTTCGGCGGACGTCGGCGACCAGGCATCCACACACATCGGCACGTGGGTGGCCTTGTAGTAGTCGTGATCGAAGGTGCTCGAGTCGCTGGACGGGTAGGTGACGGTGACGCGGATCATGGGCGCGAAGGATAGGGCGCGGGGGTTCCCTCGATCGACTCGTAGAGACGGTCGATGCGTGGCCGAGTGATCAGCGTGTAGGTGTCGGCGAT
>JBJTGN010000172.1:0-3029 GCA_046093905.1 Actinomycetota bacterium | reverse complement strand
CCAAATGAGCATGGTCGAAGATCCGAGCTCGGACGAGTTTGAAGGCGAAGTTGACATCTGGAACACGTACACCGAAGAACACCGTCACCACTGCGTTGTAGAAGAAGCAATACACCGTTCGGGTATATGCCTCTCCGGTTCGATCGATCCGGAGAGGGATATACCCGAACGGTGTATTCCTTCTTCTACAACGCATTGGTGAGGGTGTTCTTCGGTGTACGTGTTCGAGATGTCAACTTCGCCTTCAAACTCGTCCGAGCTCGGATCTTCGACCATGTTCATTTGGAGAGCGAGGGTTCCTTCATCGACGCCGAACTCATCATTCGCGCCCAGAAACTCGGATACCACGTGATCCAGTTCGGAGTGGACTACTTTCCGCGTACTCGTGGGGTCTCCACGTTGTCCTCTCCGACGGTGATAGCCAAGATTCTGCGAGAGATGCGGGGCTTGCGGCGCGAATTGCGGGCAATTCGACCAATCGAGGCAGCGTGACATCCGATCCCTGACGAAATGGGATCGGAGGTGAAGGGTAAACTCACGCACGTGTACCAACAGTCGTTGCCCCCGAGGCGGAACCCGCCCCGCGGACCACGCGGACCACGCGGATCACAAGGATCGCGGGGTCCTCGTCGCCGTCGAGGAGTGGGTCGCGGTCGAACCACCAACCAATGGATTCCGCCATTGGCCGCAGCAACGATCCTCGTGGCCGTCGTGATGGTCGGAGTCGGTGCATCCAACGACGACAATGCGTCGACGACAGGCGATTCGGCGATGGTCACGACGACCGCCAATGTTCAGATCGTCACCGGGGAGACCTATCGGCCGGTTTCCAAGACCACCTTGACGCAGACCTATGGGCGTGGAGCTGTCGGTCCCGAGATCAAGATGATCCAGGACCGTCTGATCGAACTCGGTTTCGATCCTGGAGTCCCAGACGGTGCA
Organism: Actinomycetota bacterium; assembly: GCA_046093905.1. Lineage (GTDB taxonomy): Bacteria > Actinomycetota > Acidimicrobiia > Acidimicrobiales > Ilumatobacteraceae > Casp-actino8. The sequence continues at coordinate 2,087 of JBJTGN010000172.1, read as the reverse complement.
TTTGGTGCCCGTACGCAGCAGGCAATCTGGGCATTCGAGAAGTTGATCATGGGTACCAAGTTCGACGAGGTCACGGGCAAAGTGACCAAGGCGATGTGGGATCGCATGCAGGACCCGCTGCTCATTCTTCCTCGTCGCCCGAACTCCACTCCGAATCACACCGAGGTCTACCTTCCTCAGCAGGTGCTCATCGTGTTCCACGACGACAAACCCGAATTGATCACCCACATTTCGTCCGGTGACGGCATGCAGTGGTGTGAAGAAGTGACGATTTCGCCGGGTGAGATTGGAAACGAGGGCGGAAAGACAGCCATCAAGAAAGGCATCTGCGGCGTGTCGTTCACTCCCGGCGGTGTTTTCGAGTACTACCGGCTCGTCCTTGGTCGACGTGAGAGCCAGCTGGGTGGAATGTACAACCCGGTTTATTTCAACAAGGGAATTGCGGTTCACGGTGCAAAGGAGGTGCCGAAGTATCCGGCATCACACGGCTGTATCCGTATTCCAATGCACATCTCGGACTACTACCAGACCCTTGTGACCAAAGGCGATCAGGTTTTCATCTTCGATGGGGTGAAGGAACCGGAACAGTACGGGGAACAGTCTCCCGTCTGGAACTGGACCGATCCGAATTATGTGCCATCCACGACGACGTCGACAACCATTGCTCCGTCTACGACGAAGTCGCCGTCGACTCCAGCTCCGACTCCCGCCCCAACTCCTACACCGGCGCCGGTCGAAGTCACGACCACCACTGTCCCGCCGGTGTGACGAGTCAGATCTGATTCGTCGGATCAAGAAAGAGTTTCGAGCACCTCGGTCATCGCTTCGACCTCGAGCTTTTGACCAGTGATCATCGAACGAGCCATCTTTCGAACATCTTCATTGGCAGCGTTCTCTGCTGCGTACTCGGCCATGTGAATACCACCAAGGTGATGCTCGATCATCAACGTGGCAAAGATGCGTGAAGCTTCGTCACCTGAAGCACGTGCAAATTTGTCGAGTTGTTCCTGCGTTGCTAGCCCGTCCATCTCGTCGATGGGCATGGAATGGCCCATCCAGCCCATCGCCATCCCAGTGTCATTGACTTCACTCGCCTTGAAGGACCTGAGGAACTGAATCATCCGGCCTGTTTCGATCTGCTGGGTCAGAAGGATCTCTTCGGCGAACAGCAAGAGTCGGGGATGCGGGTCTCGAGTTTCTGTCAGATAATGAAATGCCATGTCCACTGCTTGGTCATGGTGGTATCGCATGTCCTGGAGGAAGCCCTCGTCCACCGCCGAGTGGTCGGGACGAGCGGCTGAGTCGCCGACGTAGTAGCCGATTCCCGCTCCGAGGATCAGCATGGACAATCCGAGAGCGATGAAGTTCAACGGATTCTGCCACCATGGGCGCACGACGATGTCGAGATCGGTGTCGAGGGTTGGAGGCTCGTTCGGGGTCAGAACAGGGCGATCACTCATGTCGTCAGAGTGTCACACTTCGCTCGGCGATCCAATGCAACCCGAGGTGACTTCAGTTGATCAGATCTCCTGAAATCACTGTCAACTCGCGGTCACCCGTGATTTCGATGACGAATTCCCAATCGTCACCATCGTTGTCGGTTGCGGTGCACGTGAACTGCGTGCCTACCGTTGTCGAACCAGGTTCTTCGCACTTGGCTCGACTGAACTTGTATCCAGCTTCTTGGGCGAGTTCGGGACTTTGGAGGAAATTTTCGCCCTCGGTCTTGAAGTCCTGCGGACTGGTCGAGCACCCGGACAGCATGCCGGTAAACAGGATCGCAGCTGTCATGGGAATGGTGCGAACTGAAACGTGCCGAGTCATGGTGTTTCTCCTTTCACGAGGTCGACGGTAGTGGTCGCACGGACGAGCGAGAGCGCGCCATGGAGTCGATGGTCACGATCACGAGAGCTATCCAGATCAGGCCGAATCCGATGACACGTGTTGCAGTGAGTTTCTCGTGATAGAGCAGCCAACCGAGAAGGAAGTTGATCACCGGAACCGAGTACGTCATCGGTCCGATGACGGTCATCGGGAGATTCTGAGCCGCAGATGCGAACAGAAGGAGCGGGACAGCTGTGACGACC
>JBJTGN010000171.1:0-4059 GCA_046093905.1 Actinomycetota bacterium | reverse complement strand
TTGTCGTTCGAACTTCTTGGGTGTGCGGTCTCCACGGTTCGAACATGGTCAAGACCGTCTTGAGGCTGCTCGAGGAGTCGCGTCCGATGGCATTCGTCGATGATCAGATCGGCCATCCGACGTTCGCTGCAGATCTCGCAGCGATGGTGTACACCTTGGCAGTGGACTCCCGAAGCGGGATCTTTCACGTCACCAATGAGGGCGCAGTCAGCTGGTACGAATTCGTTCGTGAGATCGTGCAGCGATCGGGTCACGATCCAGGGGTCGTGAAGCCAATACGCACATCGGACCTCCAACCACCTCGTCCGGCTCGCCGGCCTGCGAACAGCGTGCTGGAGAACGCAGCATTGGCCAGTGCTGGCTATGCCCCGATGCGCGATTTTCGCCTCCCTCTCGACGAATTGCTCGAGGCCCTGGCTCAAGGACGTGACAAACTCGTCGGGTGACTTCGACGTTTCGCACGGTGCTCGGCACGTGCCATCACGACTGTCCCGACTCGTGTGGTTGGGAGGTCGATGTCGTAGACGGAGTTGCCGTCAAGATGCGAGGCAACGCCGATCATCCGTACTCGCGTGGAGAGCTCTGCCCGAAGGTCAATCGCTTTCTCGACCGTGTCTACAGCCCGGACAGAATCCTCCACCCTCTGATTCGCGTCGGAGCGAAAGGTTCGCGGCAATTCCGCCAGGCCTCGTGGGACGAGGCACTGGCCTTCACCGCAGAACGCGTTCACGACGTCATCGATCACTGGGGTGGCGAAGCTGTACTCCCATGGGGTGACGCCGGTACCCAAGGTCTGATTCAGATGAACTCGCTGGATCGGCGTTTCTTCGCACGCATCGGTTCGTCACGGCAGGTGGACTCGCTGTGTGGTGCAACTGCGTCTGCAGGGACAGCTCTGACGTTGGGGAGTCCGCTCGGAGCCGATCCGATGGACATTCGACATGCCAAGCACATCTTGTTGTGGGGAACCAATACTCGCTTGACGAACAGGCATCTTTGGCCATTCATCGAAGAAGCCAGAGCCGTCGGAGCGCGAGTCGTCGTGATCGACCCGGTACGCACACTCACGGCCCAGGCAGCCGATCACTTCATCCAACCGCTTCCAGGAACTGACGTTGCGATGATGCTCGCGATGATGCATGTGCTGATTCGAGACGAGATGATCGATGCCGACTACGTCCGGGAGTACACCGAGGGCTACGACGAACTCGCTCATCACGTTCAGCCATGGACACCTTCGAGAGCAGGTTCGGTGTGCGGAATCGATCCCGCTGAGATCGAACGACTCGCACACGACTACGGCACGATCCGTCCGTCGTTCATTCGCACACTCATCGGAGCGGAGCATCGTGAGCACGGTGCAATGTTCTTCCGGACCCTGTCGTGTCTCCCTCTGCTGACCGGATCATGGCGTGAGCGCGGGGGCGGTTATGCGAGAAGCGTCGGTTCGTACAATGCGATCGACATCGATGATTCGGTCTTCGACGTGCCATCTCTCGAGGGAGGTCGTTCGCGGCGGGGATTGAGCATGAATCGGCTCGGAGTCAATCTCACCGACTCGACGTTGTCACCTCCTGTTGCAGCTCTGTTCGTGTACAACGGCAATCCACTCGTGACAGCACCCAATGCCGAACTGATCAGGCTCGGTCTCGAAAGAGACGATCTGTTCACGGTTGTCTCCGAGCAGTTCATGACGGATACGGCTGCATACGCCGATGTCGTGTTCCCGGCGTGCACGCAGATCGAGCAGGAAGATGTCGTGCCGGCGTGGGGCCATCTCTACATGGGTTGGAACCACAAGGCGATCGAACCGCTCGGTGAGAGTGTGCCGAACACCGAACTCTGGCGGCGTCTATCGCGTGCAATGGGCTTCACCGAACCGGAATTGTTCGCGACTGACGAAGAGTTGCTCTCTGCTGCCCTGAGTCGAATCGACATCGAGGACCTTCGAACCCGTGGATACCGGCGATTGTCCGTCTCCGAGGAACTGCTGCCATATGCCAATGGTGGATTTTCGACGCCATCAGGTCGGGCACGTCTGTCGAACCCTGATCTTTCAGCAGTTGGACTTCCCGTTCTCCCTGATTTCACTGTTGCTGGGGAATCATCCGGCGGCAGTAGCGGTTTGAGCGATCGTTTCCCGCTTTCGCTGATGTCCCCCAAGAACCATCTGCGTTTCTTGAACGCGTCGTACTCGCATCTCGAGCATCATGCGGCAGCAGAGGGCGTGATCTTCTGTGAAATCCACGAAGAGGATGCCCGTGCGCGGCAGATCGCCGATGGTGATCTGGTCGAGGTGCACAACGACAGAGCATCCGTGTCCGCGAAGGCACGAGTGACGTCGGGGGATGAATGTCGCGTACGTCCCGGTGTCGTCATCGTGCCGTTCGGCTGGGTCGAGGGTCGTACATTCGATCGACGAACGGTCAATGCTCTCACGAATGACACTCCCGCCGACTGGGGAGGCGGAGTCGCCTTCTTCGACACTCTTGTCGAAGTATCGAAGAAGCCCGACTGAGGCCGACCTCTCGCGTCAGCGGATCTTGCCGGGAGACTCGTCACCGTAATCCTCGGTGAGTGTCACCAGAGACGAGGAGTCGCATGCCCATCCATCCTCGGTGATCTCGACAGAAGGAATGAGTGTTCGTTCTTCTTCAGTCGGATTGCGCGTGGGGAAGTGCCGAGTGAATGCGCCGTCGACGACTTCGATCATCTGGTAGCACGAAGGCGGTTCGTTGCCGCCCGGATTGGATGGAGCGTGCAGTCCGCCACCGGTCCATTCGGTGACCTGTTTGGCTCTCTCGATCACACAGACACGAGTGAGAACGCCGTCGTTGTCGGTGATGCAATCGCGCGCAGCCTGGGAGAACAGAAGAAATGCTGAGAGAGACTGCATTCCGAGACCGGACACCTTTCCGTTTGGAAGGTACTCGGCCATCATGTCGAGGTAGTCGCGAACTGCAGGAAGTTGATCAGCTTCTTCGAAAAGCGCATACGAGGTTCGGATATAGGTACCGTTCGCGCTCGTACCGGCCCGAGTGAGCAGAATGTCGGCATACATTCCCGCATCGTTCATGATCAGATTCGGCCGGTAGCCGATCTCATCCATCGCCTTCAACAGTTGGGCCAAGAGTTCGGGCACACCGGCGAATGCCACAGCTCGGGCGCCGCTCGACTTGAGTCGCAGCGCAATCGGCGACCATGACGTTTCTCCGGAGGGGTTGAACGCGATTCGGTCGACAACTTTGGTGCCGCCGATCTTCTCCGCAACTTCGACGTACTGGCGTTCGACGATCTGACCTGTGAGGACATCGGCATAGACGGTTGCGAAAGCCTGCATGTCCTCGGGAGCGACTGTGGTCGCCCATCGGAACCAACCGCCGTCCTTGCGATTCGATGGGTTGGGCATTGCCGCAACCATGTTGTCCGATTGGCTCTTCGGCGTGGTGACAACGAACCCGGGTACGTCGATCATGCGACACTCGTGGAAACGAGGAAAGACTTGATCGTCGAATGCGAATCCGCCACCGACCATGGCGAAGGCATTGGAGCAGATGTTCTCGATCTGAGCTGGAACTTCGAACAACTTTGCGTCGGCATCGATGATTTCGAGTGGAAGACCGGCGATTCCGCCTTGGGCGTTGCACCAAGCTGAGAACGCGATCGCCGCGTCGTACATCTCGCCGTTCAGTCCTGGCGCAAGTGCCGCTCCCTTGTCCGAGGCAGTGGCAACGCGAATTGCTGACAACGATCCGTTTGCATCGTTTGCATCGATCGACGGAGCCACCCCGTCAGGTGCGGGACCACACGGCGACTCGAGATCGCCGAAGGTGACGACTCCTTCGGGAGTCGACGATGTCGGCGGAGCCACGCTCGACCACCCAGTCGACGGGGTCGGCCCATCGAGAGACGGATCACGATTGGCGCAGGATGCCGATGTGAGAACGAGACCGATCACTCCGATGGACAGAAGGCGACGACGGGGTGAACCAGAAAACGACCCAGAAACAAACATGGCTTCAGTCTTGCCGAAATTCGTAAGTTTCGTCAGGTTCGCTC
>JBJTGN010000170.1:0-18264 GCA_046093905.1 Actinomycetota bacterium | reverse complement strand
GAGTCCATATCGACGGAAAGGTTTGGCACCTCGATGTCGGCTCATCGCATCCTGGGGCTGAAGCAGGTCCCAAGGGTTGGGCTGTTCGCCCATTAAAGCGGTACGTGAGCTGGGTTCAGAACGTCGTGAGACAGTTCGGTCTCTATCCTCCGCAGCCGAAGGAGTGTTGAGGAAATCTGTCCCTAGTACGAGAGGACCGGGATGGACGTAGCTCTGGTGTGTCTGTTGTCCTGCCAAGGGCACGGCAGATTAGCCACCTACGGTCGGGATAACCGCTGAAAGAATCAAACCGGGAAGCCCTTTACAAGATGAGCACTCACATGCTGTTAACGCAGTAAGGCCCGTGACAAGACCATCACGTTGATAGGCCGGAGGTGTAAGAGTGGTAACACTCGTAGCCGACCGGTACTAATCGGCCGAGGGCTTAATCGACAGCTCGCGCTTGCTCTGGAGTACTCGGGGTTCATCCCCTTGACAACAGATTTCCGGTGGCCATAGCGGCGGAGAAACACCCGTTCCCATTTCGAACACGGCAGTTAAGCCCGCATGCGCCGATGGTACTTGGAGGTAGACCTCCTGGGAGAGTAGGTCGCTGCCGGATTTTTTCGACACGGAGCCCCGTTCGATTCTGCGAGAAATCGTCGAATCGGGCGGGGCTTCGGACATTCTCCGCCAAAGATCTGTAGGTCGTCGGTCAGGTCCCGTTGTGCAGTGTCGCGTTCGGGAATTCAACTGGCATCGGGCAGGAATTCGAAGGCAATCCTCGCGCTCCAGAGTGGTTGGCTCTAGCCTGGAGCAAATGCCCCAACGAGACAATTCGCGTCCACGACGACCGAAAGGATCAGGGACTGCGAAACGACAAGGGGGACCCGTAGGCCGGTCTTCATCGACTGGCGCTCAGAGGGCCGCTCGGTCCGCGTCCCGAGACGGAGATGGTCCGGCACCCCGAGGCAGCAGGTCGGGTGCACGCTCGGGCCAGCAACGTGATGGAGATCGTAGGGACAGGTATTCATCGTCAGAATCCGATTCGCCACCTCGTCGGGGAGGTCCTCGACGGGACCGCACCTCGTCTGCCACGGGTGATCGACGCTCCGGCAGCGGTGAACGTCGCCGCAACGATGAGCGTGGAGCGGGCGAAATTCGCACCGAAGCAGACAAGCGTCGTGCGGCAGTGCGAGCGAGAGGCGCCGGCAGTGCGCGCGATCCGAAGATCGTGGAGCAAAGGGCTCGAGTGGACAAACCCATTGCTGAGGAGTGGATCGATGAAGGTCCAATCCGAGCTCGGGCGTCGGAGGCTGTGAAGAGAGGTCGGACATCGTCGGTTCGAAAGGATGATCGGCGTTCGACGGAGTCCATGGATCCAACCGTTGTGGAAGTCGTGTCCAGAGCGGTCGATCCGCGACGTGCGGAGAAGCTCGCTCAGAAACTCAACAGCGCGTGTACGGCACTGGATCGAGAACGTTATTCGGAGGCAAAGAGGATTGCCCGCTCACTGGTGAAGGAGCTGTCGTCTGTTTCGACGGTTCATGAAGTCATCGGACTGGCCAGCTACCGGCTTGGACAATGGCGAGACGCAACAGCAGCCCTCGAGTTGGCGCAGCGATTGAACGAGAGAGTCGAGAACATGCCTGTGCTCTTGGACTGCTACCGGGCGCAGAAGCGTTGGAGCGATGTCGACACGATCTGGAAGGATTTGAAGGAGCAATCGCCCGCACCTGATGTGATGGCTGAAGGACGGATCGTTGTCGCTGGCTCACTCGCTGATCGAGGAGATCTGAAGGCTGCGATCGACCTCATGCAAAAGTCGGTGTCTACCCCGAGGCGAGTTCGTGAGTATCACGTGAGGCAGTGGTACGTCTTGGCCGACCTCTACGATCGAGCTGGTGACATCCAGCGCGCTCGAGAGCTTTTCTCCCGAGTTGCAGCTGCAGATCCTCATTTCGCCGACGTTCGAGAGCGGCTCGCCAGTCTCTGAAATCCTCACCAGCCCCTGAGTGAATTCTCGGTCGTGTGAAACGTTCGGTGGCGCCGACGTAGAACTACTCTTGAAGCGAACCGTTGGTTCGAGCCTCGTCCTGGTCGGGCGAGACAGCCTCTCGGAAAGGAAAAGCATCGACATGAACGTCGAGCAGAAGACTCGCATTCGTGAAGGAAAGGGCTTCATTGCGGCTCTCGACCAGAGTGGTGGCAGCACTCCGAAGGCACTGCGCCTGTACGGCGTGTCGGAGGACTCATATTCGGGCGAGTCCGAGATGTTCGATCTCATCCATGGAATGAGATCGCGAATGATCACCAGCCCAGCATTCGACGGACGCAGGGTCCTCGGTGCGATTCTCTTCGAGGGAACAATGGAACGTGACATCCAAGGAGTCCCCACCGCTGACTTCCTGTGGACTTCCAAGAAGGTCGTTCCCTTCCTGAAGGTGGACAAGGGATTGAACGACGATTCCGACGGTGTCCAAACGATGAAGTCGATGCCTCAATTGCCAGCACTTCTCGAGAAGGCCGTCGAATACGGGATCTTCGGAACGAAGATGCGATCGGTCATCAAGACAGCCTCGGCGTCGGGAATCCGCAGCGTTGTGGCACAGCAATTCGACATTGGGCGTCAGATTCTCTCGCACGGACTCGTTCCGATCATCGAACCCGAGATCGACATTCACAGTGCCGACAAATCTGCCTGTGAGCAGATTCTTCTCGAGGAAATCCTGTCCGAACTCTCCCAACACTCTTCCGGCTCAGAAGTCATGTTGAAGCTGACACTTCCCGAGCAGGACGCCTTTTATCAGCCTCTCGTAGATCATGAGGGTGTTCTCCGCGTCGTTGCGCTCTCTGGCGGCTACAGCAGAGAGGAAGCCAATTCGCGTCTGAGCCGCAATCCTGGGGTCATTGCAAGCTTCTCGCGGGCGCTGACTGAAGGATTGACTGCCCAACAGTCCGACGCCGAATTCAATGCGACCCTCGATCGTACGATCGAAGAGATCTATCAGGCATCTTCAACCTGACTCATCATGCGTGCTTCGATCAGGATGTGAGAGGTCGAAGTGCGACACCAGTCAAGATCTTCGGAGTGAAGAACGTCGACTTCGGAGGCATCAGTTCATGCTCTCGTGCCGTGCGTCGAATTTCCTCGACAGTGACCGGTCGAATGAGTACTGCGGCATCAGCTGAACGTGATCGAATGAAACCTGCGACTTCTTCGACTCCGTGCTGATATCGAACCTCATGGTTGCAGGTGCGCAAGGCGTGCTCCAAGCGACTCCCGTCCAGATCGCGGACATTGGTGAAGGACTCGGGTCGCGGACGAAGTGCAATTGGTTCACGATCTGGCAGTAACAGGATCAAGCATCCATTCGAATCCATCCAGTCCGTGATATCGGGAGACAGAGGTGGACAGCTCAGCATGTCGAAGTGTTCGCGTAGGGCGGAATCGAAATCGCTCATATCGGAGATGTCGTAGAGACGGTGGATCGCTGCAACGCTCAACTGATCCTCGACCAATTCTGCGACGTATGTCATTGTCAGCTCTGCAGCGGGCGAAATCGGAGATCTGATCGACCTCATCTCGTCTCGATAAGTGCGGCTGATCGCATAACGGTGATGTCCATCGGCAATGACAACATCCTGAAGTGAAATAGCTGTACAGATCTGGGCGATCCGAGATGGATCGGAGATGCGTTCGAACGTGTGCTCGACGCCGTCGATGTCGACTGAGCCCATCGGCTCGCCAGCATCGGCAAGGGCGGAAGTCAGCCCGGTACCGAGTGACAGACCCCACACAGGTGAGAGGTTGCACTCGGTAGCACGAGTCAGGTCGAGGCGGTCGGTCTTCGCTTTGGGTGTGGTTCGTTCGTGAGGGAGAACGCCGCCTGCATTCTCGTCGACGACTTCGAGGGCACCGATCACCCCGGCCGTGGACCGAGACCGACCGCGGCTGTCCACGAACTTCATTCGATACACAGTGAGAGAGATGGTGTCTCGTCGATCGTGAGAACGCCCTTCGAGCGCCACGAAGCCAGCTGCTCTGCTGCCATCGAATAGCGGGAAGGGCCGTCGGATTCGAGAGGGAGGTCGATGTGCACGATGTTGTCGGGATGCCTCTGCGCAAGGGCGTCCCGGTCACTGGGCGACAGTACGTCGTCGGGCGGAGCGGTCACCTGGCTGACGATGTCGGGGGAGTACCGCAGAGCACGGAATGGTTCGAAACGGGGCATTCCTACAGCCTGGCATCTTTCATGGAGTGGAGTGGAGAAATCTGGCGATGGGAGATCTCCCTGCGGAATCCGATTCACCTTGCGCAACCTGGTCCTCGACAACCAGGAGTAGATTTTCGGGCGAGTTGTCGAATTGGAGTTGATGTTCTTGTCTTTGTCCGATGTGTCTTCATCCAATTCACAGGTACCTCCTGTCGTTCTGTGCGACATCGATGGTGTCGTCTGGTTGGCACGGCGAGAGCTGCCACGAGCCTCCGAGGCAGTCGCGATGCTTCGGTCGCAAGGGCGTCGGGTGGTCTTCGTGACCAACAACTCCTTCGCCACGAAGTCGGAACAGGAATCACACCTCGACGAGATCGGAATTCCGGCACTTGGTGATGTCGTGACGTCAGCCATGGCTGCAGCTTCGCTTGTCGAGCCTTCGACGAGAGTCCTCGTGTGCGGCGGGCCAGGATTGGTCGAGGCCGTTCGAGACCGAAACGCTCATCCGGTCTCGATGGCCGAATACGACGATGACAGGGCTGGAATCGAGGCTGTGGTCGTCGGATTCCACCGTAAGTTCGATTACGAGGTGCTTCGGCGTGCCCATGAGGCCATCCGTCGCGGAGCCCGTTTCATCGCATCCAATACCGATGCGACCTATCCGACACCGAATGGGCCCATTCCGGGTGGGGGAAGCATCGTCGCCGCTGTCACGACGGCGACAGGAGTGGCACCACACATCGCTGGAAAGCCTCATCGAACGATGGCGACTCTCGTTCGCTCGCTGGTCCCAGGTGTGAGTCCTTCGACTGTGATGATCGGTGACCGTCTCTCGACGGATGGAAGGTTCGCTCAGGAACTCGGGTGTCGCTTCGGTTTTGTTCGATCGGATGTTTCGGCAGATGAGATTGCAGCGGGAAATGTGGAGACCTGTGATTTCGATGGTCCATCGTTGTGGTCGGTCGTCCAGCAGGTCCTCGCAAGCGCTGAAGTCTGAACTAATCGATCTGGCCGACCTGGCTGAAAGTGTCGGTGACGAGCACAGGGCTTTCGGAAACTTGGATCCAGGGCTCAGATACCATGAGCCCATGGCGAAGAATCCGGTGAACCGTGAGACGATCAAGAAGTTGCTCGACACTTTGACACCCATGAATCCCGAGACCGCGGAACGGTTCGTGCAGGACATTTTGCGTCTCGCTGATGAGCGTCGCCGCGATGTCGAACGTGTCGTCGGGGACGTTGCGAAAGCAGGTGTTCGCACAGCTGAGGGGTTGGCATCATCCGTGCAGCACGAAATGGCGCGCCAGATGACCAAGATGGCCGCTCGCATCGATGACTTGGAGCGTCAGGTGGACTCATTGGGGAAAGCTCTGGAGACGACGCGTACGAATCTGCTGTCTCTGGCCTCTCGATCCTCAGGAGAGTCGACCACCGACGAAGCCGAGGTGCCCAAGAAGGGCAAGAAGAAAGCCGACAAGAAGGCTGACAAGAAAGCTGCAAAGAGGGATCGACGAGCTACAGAATCTGCAGTTGACACCCAGGCGGCCATCGATGGCTCAGGTGGATCTGTCAGCGATGCCTCCGGAACTTCGAGCGATTCGAATCCAGCAGTAGCTGGAATTTGATCAGGTTGGTCAGTCTTTTCGATGGCTCCACGGTGCCGACTCGACACCGAGCTCGTACGTAGAGCACTTGTCTCGAGCCGCCAAGAAGCCCTGGAGATGATCCAAGCGGGACGGGTCTTGGTCAATGGAGCCATTGCGGCGAAGCCCGCCCACATGGTCGCCCCTTCGGATGCTCTCATTCTGAGCGGTCCTCCCAAGAGGTTCGTGAGCCGCGGGGGAGACAAACTTGCAGCGGCTCTGGTGGAAACTGCACTTTCCGTCGTCGGGATGACAGCAGTCGATGCCGGGGCCTCGACGGGAGGCTTCACCGATTGTCTCTTGCAGAGCGGTGTACGTTCCGTTGTGGCTATCGACGTCGGTCACGGTCAGCTCCATCCGAAGATTCGACACGACGAGCGGGTGACCGTTCTCGAGCGAGTCAATGTCCGAGACGTGACCGCTGACGACATCGGAGGACCTGTGGACCTCGTTGTGGCTGATTTGTCGTTCATCTCGCTCACGGTTGTCCTTCCGGCTCTCATTGGACTGCTGAAGGACGATGGACACCTGATCGCATTGATCAAACCGCAATTCGAAGTCGGTCGAGAGGAAGTGTCTCGGGGCCGAGGTGTGATCACCGACCCTGATCTGCACTCGTGGGCTTGTGAGAAGGTGGTCTCCACTAGTGAGGACCTCGGTTTGTCGGTGTCTGCTGTCATCTCATCGCCGATTCTCGGGCAGGAGGGGAACAAAGAATTCCTTCTCCATGGTGTTCTGCATGGGAGACTTCGACCGTGACTTCGCCCAATGGAACCCGCCGAGCAACGGTCGTGGTCGTTGGGCGATCCGACCGGCCGGAGGCTCGACTGACGGCTCGACGAGCGGTGGAATGGCTTGCCGGTCATGGGCACACCGTGGTGGCTCTCCCGCAGGACATCGAAGTTCTCGGGATCGATCAACTCGAGGCTCGAGAGGATCCATTCTCATCAGCGGATCTCGTACTGAGCATCGGCGGCGACGGAACCATGTTGCGAGCGGTCAGCCTCGTGAACGGGCTTCCGGTGCCCGTGTTGGGGGTCAATGTCGGTCTCCTCGGTTACCTCGCCGAGGTCGAGCCTGTGAATCTCGAGGAAAGTCTCCAGCGATTCTTCACTGGCCAATATGTCACCGAACGCAGACTGGTTCTCGAAGTCGAAGTCCAGCATCGAGATGGCCGTCGCCACCTCCATCGGGCACTCAATGAGGCGTCGTTCGAAAAGACGAAATCAGGTCAAACAATTCGGCTCGGAGTGAGAATCGACGATGTTCCCTTTACGACATTCCAAGCAGATGGCTTACTCGTGGCTACGCCAACAGGGTCGACTGCCTACGCGCTCTCTGCGCGTGGTCCGATTGTGTCGCCGACCCATCAGGCAATCCTGGTCACCCCGCTTGCCCCTCATATGCTCTTCGACCGTTCTCTCGTACTCGATTCCACGGAGACCGTCGATGTCGAAGTTGTTGGTGACCGGGAAGTGGTGATGGCCGTGGACGGGCAAGAAGTGTGTTCTCTCGCTGTCGGTGATTCTGTCCGCTGCCGCACTTCGACGGCTCCGGCAGTCTTCGTCCGCCTCGAGCCGAATCGCTTCCATCAGGTATTGAAGGCGAAATTCGGCCTGGCTGATCGGTGAAGTGCGTGGATCGTGAAGTATTGGGAATGGGTCGTCGATAATGCTGTCTGAACTTCGGGTTTCGAATCTCGGGATCATCGAATCCGTGGACCTCCTTCTCGGTTCTGGTCTCATCGCCTTGACGGGCGAGACCGGAGCTGGAAAAACCATGGTGGTGGAGGCGATCAACCTTCTCATTGGCGAACGGGCCGACCCTGCCCGTGTGCGTGCGGGAGCGAGCGAAGCACGCATCGAAGGTCGATTCGTCTGCGGAGACGAGGAGTTCGTTGTCGTCCGGGTCGTTCCCTCGGATGGTCGCTCTCGCGCCTATATCAATGGGCGTTTGGCAACGGTCGGCGAACTAGCCGACCTCGGATCCCGACTCGTGGACCTACACGGCCAACACGCGCATCAGAGTCTCCTTGCAGCGTCGGTGCAAAGACAAGCACTGGACGAATATGCCAAAACAGATCTCGAACCACTTCGCACAGCGCGTGCCCAGCTCGCCGAGATCGATGCAGCCCTCGCAGCAATTGGCGGGGATTCGCGGTCACGCCTTCGAGAGGTCGAGTTGTTGAGATATCAAGTGAATGAGATCTCAGGTGCGAACATTGTCGATACTGCTGAGGACGCGGCTCTCGAAGCGGAGGAGGGTCTGCTGTCCGACGTCGTCGCACATCGCCAAGCGGCCCTGCTCGCTCAAAGTGCGCTCTCAGATGAGGGTGGGGCGTTGGATGCGATCGGGTCGGCTCTCGCTGCATTGACTCAGCGCGCCACGTTTTCCGATATTCGAGCGCGTCTCGTGGCTGTACAGGGCGAGTTGACCGATGTTTCGAGTGATCTTCGGTCGCGAAGTGAGGCCAGCGAAGAGAATCCGGAACGCCTCGAGGAGATCCGATCGCGGCGGCAGATGCTCAGAGATCTGTGTCGAAAGTACGGGGAGAACCTGGAAGACGTTCTGGCGTTCCTCGAGACAAGTCGTGCCCGGCTCGAAGAACTGGAATCGTATGAGAGTCGGGTCTTTGAACTGGAGCAAGAGCGTCAACAGGTGGTGGCGCAGGAGAGGTCCGCGGCGGCGACTGTTGCGGCGACGAGACGAGCGGCTGCCGCTGCATTGGGGCGGGACATCACCTCTCATCTTCCAGATTTGGCCATGCCGCGTGCAATTGTCGAAGTGTCCGTCGAGGGAGACGACCCTGCTGATGACGTAACGATGTTGATGAGTTCCAACCCTGGTTCTCCTCTGGCCCAACTTTCGAAGGTTGCCTCTGGCGGCGAACTTGCGCGAACAATGCTTGCGACGCGATTGGTATTGACACAAGGTCCGCCGATTTTGATCTTCGACGAGGTCGATGCAGGTATTGGAGGTTCGGCTGCGAATGCGTTAGCGGCGAGTCTTGCCCGCCTTGCAGACACTCATCAGGTACTCGTCGTCACTCATCTTGCGCAAGTGGCCGCTGCCGCGAATCAGCACTTGGTGATTTCGAAGGAAGTGGTCGAAAGTTCCGGAGGTGAAACCACTCGCACCGAGGTTCTGGAGGTCATGGGTGAGACCAGAATCGACGAGGTTGCTCGCATGCTCTCGGGGCATCCGGACAGTGCTCGGGCCCGCGACCATGCCGAAGAGCTCTTGGCATCCTGGATGTCTCCCTGACGGAATGGATCGCTTAGCGTGTGCAGTGAACTTCTGTCGACGAGGTCGAACTAGTGGCAGCAGTACTGTCTCAAACGATGGGTTCGGCTCGGATGAACCCACAGGTGCGCGAATACGCCCCGAGGACTCGCAGACGAGGTATGGTGATCTCCCGTTGTGAGTGTTGAGAACGGGAGGACGCGATGTCGAAGCACATCTTCGTGACAGGTGGTGTGGCGAGTTCTCTCGGCAAGGGTCTCACTGCTTCCTCGCTCGGCCGTCTCCTGAAGCTTCGTGGTCTTCGAGTGACCATGCAGAAGTTGGACCCGTACATCAACGTCGATCCAGGGACCATGAATCCGTTCGAGCACGGCGAGGTATTCGTGACCGATGACGGTGGTGAGACGGATCTCGACCACGGACACTACGAACGTTTCATCGATGAGAACTTGACTCGCAACTCCAATGCCACAACGGGTTCGATCTATCAGGCGGTGCTCGCCGCAGAGAGGCGTGGCGACTACCTCGGAAAGACAGTTCAGGTCATTCCGCACATCACCGACGAGATCAAGAGGCGTATTCGCAAGATGGCCACTGACGACGTCGACGTGGTCATCACCGAAGTCGGAGGAACTGTCGGTGACATCGAAATTTTGCCTTTCCTCGAAGCAATTCGGCAGTATCGCAAGGAAGCAGGCCGTGACAACGTCTGCTACATCCATGTCACATTGGTTCCATTCATCGGTCCTTCGGGAGAGCAGAAGACCAAACCGACGCAGCACTCGGTGACCGAACTGAGAAGTCGGGGCATTCAGCCGGACGTGATCGTCTGCCGTAGTGAAGAGCCGTTGAGTCAGAGCCTCAAACGTAAAGTGTCGAATCTCTGCGACGTGGATGAGAGAGCTGTCGTCAATGCCGCAGATGTCGGCAACATCTACGAGCTGCCGCTCGTGTTGCATGATGAGGGACTCGACGCCGTTGTGTGCGAAACGCTGCGTATCGAGGCCGAGCCCGATCTTTCGTCCTGGGCGAGCGTCGTGGAGATGGTGGAGAGAGCGACACGTCCGGTTCGGATCGGCCTGATCGGAAAGTACATCGATCTTCACGATGCGTATCTCTCCGTGGCGGAAAGCATCCGACATGCGGGGTTCCATCTCGGGGCGAATGTGGACATCGATTGGATCCAGGCTGAGGAGGTCGAGGGTCTGCTCGCAGAAGGTCGTCTCTCTCACCTCGATGGCATGGTGATCCCTGGAGGCTTCGGGGTTCGTGGAGTCGAAGGCAAGATTGCTGCAGCGGAATACGCGCGTGAGAATCTGCTTCCATGTCTCGGACTGTGTTTGGGCATGCAGGTCATGACCATCGAATTCGCACGCCACGTTCTCGGATTGGCCGAAGCTCATTCGACCGAGTTCGACCCATCGACCCAGTATCCAGTGATCGACATCATGAACGATCAACGTGACGTGACGGACAAGGGTGGAACGATGAGGCTGGGAGCGTACTACGCAGTACTTCAGCCCGACTCCAAGGTTGCCCTTGCCTATGGCGAAACTGTGGTCAGTGAGAGGCATCGTCACCGCTTCGAGTTCAACAGTCAGTTCAGAAGCCGCTTCGAAGCGGCGGGTTTCCTTTGTTCCGGCACGTCACCCGACAAGCGTCTGGTGGAGTTCATCGAACTTGTCGACCATCCCTTTTGGATCGGCACGCAGGCGCATCCGGAGTTCAATAGCCGCCCAGACCGACCTCATCCCCTTTTCAAGGGTCTCGTCGATGCAGCCCTCACACGGGCGGACAGTCGCGGCACGCAAAGTGCCGAAAGTGCCTCGGTTCGTCACTGAGTGTGGAACCTCGACCGGATCAAGACCTAGCTGGATTTCGTCACGAACGTGACGAGAACGCCTTTCAGGGTCATTTGTGGCGTGTTGTCAAGGGAACATTTCGCTCCCCAGCCGGGGAAACCTTTCATCGGGACATCGTTCGGTCGCCGGGAGCTGTTGCTGTCGTACCCATTCTCGTTGGCCAGGCTTCCTCGGTCGACGTCGTTTTGCTGAAGCAGTATCGGGCAGCCTTCGACGAGTACGTACTGGAGATTCCTGCAGGTATGCGGGACGTACCAGGGGAGCCACTGGAAGAGGCTGCTCAGAGGGAATTGCTCGAAGAGACCGGGTACAGGGCACGTTCACTGGACCTGCTGCACAGTTTCTATCCTTCCCCCGGAATGACTGATGCCGTTCTCCACATCTTTCTCGGGACATCGTTGCAGTTCGAGCGGAGGAGTGGACATGGTCCAGAGGAGCTGGACATGGAGGTTCTGACGATGCCGTTGAAAGATGCTGTCGAGATGGCGGTTGAAGGTCGAATCAAGGACGCTAAGTCCGTCATTGGATTGCTGTTGGCCGAAAGGTCTCTGAATGCAGGGAAGTCGGGCAGCTGATCGGGATCTACGCTTGTCGATTGTGAAGCCCAAGAGCCGTTCTGCGACAGAGGCGACACCACTCCATTCCGATATCGAGGAGTTTCTGACCTGGCTTCTCGCTGAGCGCGGTCGTTCGCCGAACACTCTCGAGGCCTATCGCGGAGACTTGCTCGAGTATCGAACTTGGCTCAATGGCATCGGACGCGATGTCGACGATGCTCTTTCTCGGGATGTCGACAGCTATGCGCGACATCTGTCGGAGCGGGGACTTGCCCCGTCGACGATTGGACGCAAGATGACCTCGGTGCGGTCGCTGCACAAGTTTCAGTTCGTAGAGGGGCTTCGGCCACGAGACATCTCCTCCGATTTTGAAGGAATCAAGGTGCCTTCTGGAATCCCGAAACCACTCACTGAAGACGAAGTGGAAAGGCTTCTCGGATCGGTCACCGGCGACGATCCGATTGCGCTGCGTGACAGGGCGCTGCTCGAGTTCCTCTATGCCACGGGAGCACGAATTTCGGAAGTGTGTTGTCTCGATCTCGCCGATATCGACCATGATTCGGGTCTGGTTCGACTGTACGGCAAGGGCGCGAAGGAGCGAATCGTCCCTCTCGGTCACATGGCTCGGCGGACGCTGCAAATCTGGCTCGACAACGGACGTGAACTTCTGGTCCCGAATCGATGGAGAAATCGAAATGACTCCACCGCTGTCTTCATCGACAAGAGGGGTGGGAGACTCGGACGGCAAGCAGCATGGGCGATTGTCATGAGGCGAGGGGATCGAGTCGGTCTCAACGGCCATCTCTCGCCCCACGTGCTCCGCCACTCATGTGCAACACACATGTTGGACCATGGCGCAGACCTTCGAATTGTTCAAGAGATGCTGGGACACGCGAGCATCTCCACCACGCAGGTGTACACGAAGGTGTCACAAGAACATTTGCTCGACGAATATCGTCGATCCCATCCGCGGTCCAACGTTTCGCGCAGATCATGAACTTCGCATTTCTCCGATATCCACTTCACTTGGCTCGTCGACTTTCGGAGTCGGTCGCCGTTCGCGAACTTTCCGAGACCGAGATGATGTGGGCGCGAACGCAACTCCGCGATTCCGAATTCAGCCTGTGGAACTCGATGTCTCTCGTGGATCGAGTTCACTCTCATGGAGTCGCTCGTCGATTGGTGTTGCGGTATCCCGAGGTCGAACATCACGAAATTGCTGCTGCGTTCTTGCACGATGTGGGAAAGACGAGATCGTCATTGAATCTGGGAGAACGAGTCCTCGCAACGATCGTCGGTCCTCGGACGAAACGATTCAAGGACTATCACGACCATGAACACATCGGTGCTCAGATCTGCCGTGAGAGCGGTATCGATCCGCGGGTGTGCGACCTCATTGTCGGTCTCGGACCCGCTGACGCTGTGGCTCGTTTGAAGTCGGCAGATGATATCTGAATCGAAGGGCGAGCTAGGCCGGGGGGAGTAAGCCGATATTCGAATACGCTCGAGCCAGAGTTGCTGACGCCACTGATCGAGCCTTGTCAGCCCCGGTGTGCAAAAGGCGAGCCATTTCGGCCGGGTCGCTCATCAATTCCGCAAATCGACGTTGAATAGGCTGGAGGAGTTCGACAACGGCATGTGCAGCGTCGTTCTTGAGGGGTCCGTACTGTGAGTAGGCGTCTGCAACTCTCTCGGGAGTCGAATTGGTACAGGCAGCAAGGATCTCCAGCATATTCGACACCCCTGGTTTCGTAGCACGATCGAATCGGACCTCGGAATCGGAGTCCGTTACCGCTCGCTTGAACTTCTTGATGATCGTGCTCGGCTCGTCCTGGAGATAGATGATTCCGGCGTCCGAGCTGCTCGATTTCGACATCTTTGCGGTGGGATCCTGAAGATCGGTCACCTTTGCGCCCGAGCGCGGAGTGACGACCTTGGGAAGTACGAACGTTTCGCCGAAACGATTGTTGAAACGGATGGCAATGTCCCGAGTGATTTCGACGTGCTGTCGCTGGTCTTCGCCGACGGGAACTTCGTGAGCGTCGTAGAGCAGGATGTCGGCAGCTTGAAGAGCTGGGTAGGTGAAGAGTCCCGCTGATACGAAATCGGCTTCGCGCTTTGCGGCCTTGTCCTTGAATTGAGTCATACGACTCAATTCTCCGAAGGAGACCGTGCATTCCATGAGCCAGGACAACTGCGAGTGCTCAGGAACGTGACTCTGAACGAAAACCGTGGCGATGTCGGGGTCGAGTCCGACGGCGAACAGAGTTGCGGCCAATTCGAGAGTCTGTTGGCCGACAATTCCAGGTCGATCTGTCGTGGTCAAGGCGTGAAGGTCGACGATTCCGTGGAAGGCGTCGTACTCGGACTGTCCCATCACCCATTGGCGCAAAGCTCCGAGGTAGTTGCCCAGGTGAACCTTGCCTGTGGGCTGGATGCAGGACAGGACTCGAGACACACGACGAGATTACCGTTCACTGGGCGTCTCCTGGGAAAGACGCATGGGGGATTTGCATATCCTGCGGACCTGAGTGGGGCATTAGCCTGTCACTGTGGCTGTCGACGTGTCTACTCCCGTCTTCGAAGGCCCTTTCGATCTCCTTCTTCACTTGATTCTGCGCGAGCAGGTGGACATCTATGAGGTTTCGCTGTCGATCATTGTCGATGCGTATCTGTCCGAATTGGAGAAGATGCAGTCTTTGGACCTCGAGGTTGCCACAGAGTTCCTTCTCATTGCAGCCACGCTCGTCGAGTTGAAAGCACGGCGACTCCTTCCCGGTCGGGAGGATGTCGAACTCGATGAGGAGCTCGGTCTCTGGGAGGAGAGAGACCTTCTGCTGTCCCGTCTGCTCGAATGCAAGACCTTCAAGGACGTCGGATCTGTTTTTGCTCGAATGGCTGATCTTGCCGACCTCGCATATCCCCGTCGGTGCGGCCCCGATGAACGATTTGCCGACTTGATGCCGGACCTTCTCGAAGGAGTCACGCCTCGTCACGTTGGAGCGGCCTTCCTTCGGGCAATGACCCCGAAGCCGGTACCCCACGTCGATCTCTTCCACGTATCGGTGATTCGGGCAAACGTCGCTGACGCCATGACCGAATTGTTGGACGAGCTTCCACGTGTCTGTCGAATCACGTTCCGCCGTTTGACTGCCGACCTGGTCGAGAGGATGGAGATCATCGTTCGTTTCCTCGCTCTTCTCGAATTGTTCAAACAAGGAATGGTCGAGATCGAACAACCTCAGCGATTCGGAGACATCGACATTGCGTGGATCGGAAATGAATTGGCGACAGCATCTCTCTCATTCGACGATTATGAAGGCTGACCGATGACCATCGATCCTCAAGAGACCGTTGACCAGGTGGATGCCGAACTTGTGGGCGAAATCGACGATCGCGCCGACAGTCCGGTCGAATCTCCTGCGTCCAAGCCACTCGATGCGTCGACAGTACGTGCACTCGAAGCAATTGTTCTCGTCGCTTCTGATCCTGTTTCGCCGGAGTTGCTGGCCGAGATTCTCGAGATCCCATCGGACTCTGTGGTGGCAATCTGTGAATCCCTGGCGACCGCCTACGAAGAGGCCGGTCACGGCTTCCAGTTGATCAAGGTGGCAGGTGGTTACAGGTATCAGTCTCATCCTGATGCAGCTGCCTACGTCGAGCGATTCATACTCGACGGTCAGCGCGCCCGATTGTCCGGAGCAGCGCTCGAGACTCTTGCGATCGTGGCGTACAAGCAACCGATTTCGCGAGCTCAGATCGCTTCGATTCGCGGAGTGGATCCTGATGCAGTTCTGCGAACCCTTCAATCGCGTGGGTACATCGACCAGGCGGGCCGCGACCCGGGACCAGGACAGGCAGTCTTGTGGGCGACGACTCCACTCCTTTTGGAGAAGTTGGGAATCGATTCGATCAATGATCTTCCTGCGATAGCAGAGTTCATGCCCGAGGCCGATGTTGTCGAAGCTCTCGAGTCGGGATTGCGTGTCAGTCCGATCGTCGCCGACGAACCATCGGGGTCGGCAGACCCCTCCTCGACATAGGGGAGTCGTGGCTCGCGAATTCGAAAAGCCTCTCTGGGAGCAGATCGCAGATTCCAGTGCGCGCTTACCCTCCGGGGAGCGACTGCAGAAGGTACTCGCAGCGCACGGCTTCGGCTCGAGGCGGACGTGCGAAGAGCTGATTGCGGAAGGACGGGTGTATGTCAACGGAGAACTCGCGGAATTGGGTCGGCGAGTTCAAGTGGAGACCGATACGGTCGAAGTCGACGGAATTGAAATCGGTATTCGCCCGGGCCTTGTCTATTACCTCCTGAACAAGCCATCGCGTGTTGTCACGACGTCCAGCGATCCGGAGGGTCGTCCAACGGTGTTGGATCTCGTACCTGCCGAACCGCGAGTCTTCTCTGTCGGGAGACTCGATTACGACACTGAGGGACTTCTGCTGTTGACGAACGACGGAGGTCTCGCTCAGCAGATTTCGCATCCAAGTGGTGGCATCGAAAAGGAGTATGTCGCTGAAGTTTCGGGAGGTCCCGTGTCGGCGGGGGCACTTCGCAGGCTTCGCGAGGGCGTCCTTCTCGACGGGCAGCCGACATCTCCCGCCAAAGTCTCTCAACCAGCCGATGGGGTCCTGCGGATCGTCATCCACGAAGGTCGCAATCGGCAGGTGCGGAGGATGTGCGAGTCCGTGGGGCATCCGGTGACACGTCTCGTTCGCACACGTATCGGACCATTGCGAGATCCCGCTCTCGCGCCCGGGAAGTGGCGCAAGTTGACACTCGAAGAGCTCAGAGCCCTCACGCAGGCGGTCACCTGATGCTTCGGGCGGTACGATCGGAGCGATGAATCCTCCGGTCAGGCGAGCCAATGTTCTCGGGCTCGGGCTGATTGGAGGCTCGCTGTGCGCTGCACTGACTCGCCGAGGCTGGACGGTCTCTGGTGAGGACAAGGATCGGTCACGAAGTGAACTCGCGTTGTCGAAGCACTTGATCGCCAGCATCGGACTCGATCCCAGTGCAGACATCACCTTTGTCTCGGTTCCAGTGAATTCCATCCCCGATGAGGTTCGGCGTGCTCTGGCTTCGACGAATGGTGTGGTCACAGATGTCGGCAGTGTCAAGAGTGTCGTCGTGTCGGAAGTCGCCAATGAGCGATTCGTCGGTGGACACCCAATGGCTGGTAGCGAGCTCGAAGGATTGGACGGGGCGGATCCAGATCTCTTCGAGGGCGCAGTCTGGGTCTTGACGCCGACACAAGAGACCGCAGATTCGGCTTTTTCACTGGTAGCTGAAGCGGTGAACGAACTTGGGGCAGAGGTCGTCGGTCTCGATCCGTCGAGGCACGATGCTCTTGTGGCGATCGTGAGCCATGTGCCTCACCTCACTGCAGCGACTCTCATGGCCCTCGCCAGTGAGAAGTCGTCCGAACATGTTGCATTGCTGAGGCTTGCAGCAGGCGGATTTCGCGACATGACTCGAATTGCATCGGGGCATCCAGCCATTTGGCTCGACATTTGCTCCGACAACAAAGAAGCAATTGTCAGAGAGCTCGGCGCGTTGATCGAGGGACTCGAAGCAATGCGCCGAGCTGTTGCCTCGGGAGATCGGGCGGAATTGCTCAGACGCTTGTCATTGGCACGTGAGGCTCGAGCGAACCTGCCGAACCGAGTGACATCCCTTTCCCAAGTTGCGGAAGTTCGAATCCCCATACCTGACAGACCTGGATCTGCTGCTGAGGTCTTCACTCTGGCAGCAGAGCTCGGAGTGAACATCTCGGATTTCGAGGTCGTTCACTCATCTGAAGGTGATCGGGGAATCGCTGTCGTTCTGATCGAGGCAAACAGCGTCGAGGTGTTTCGCGGCGGCTTGATCGCACGTGGATTTCGCCCGTCGATTCAACGGATGGATTGAGACTCGATGTCGGCCGATTTCTCGAACATGCCCTTGTCGACCGCATCAGGACCGATCGATGTGTCCGTCTCAGTTCCAGGCTCGAAGAGCGTTTCGAACCGAGCGCTGATCTGTGCAGCTCTGGCAAGTGGCTCGAGTCGGATCATCAACCTTGCACCAGGCGACGACACAGCGAGAATGCTGAACTGTCTTCGCTCGATTGGTGTTGGACTCGTATCCGAAGGTTCTACCGCTCAGGTCGAAGGCTGCAATGGAGAGATTCGGGGAGGAGTTGAGTTGGATGCCGGCCTTGCTGGCACCACATCGCGTTTCATGACTGCCGTCGCCGCCCTCGGCTCGGAGCCGACGACGATCGTTGGCGAGCAAGCCTTGAGGAGGCGCCCGATGGGTGACCTTCATTCAGCGCTTCGTTCACTCGGCGCAGGTGTGGAGTCGCTCGGCGAGCACGATCGTCTTCCCGTACGGCTGCATCGCAGCGATCTCCATGGCGGATCGGTCGGGTTGAAGGGCGATGTCAGTAGTCAGTTCCTCTCAGCGTTGATGTTGATCGGGCCGTATCTCGAAGGCGGCCTGGAGATCGACTTGACGTCACCGCTCATCTCCAAGCCATACGTGACGATGACAGCGCAAGTCATGTCTGCTTTCGGAGTGCACGACGTGACAGTCGATGAACGTCGCGTTCTCGTTCCTGAGGGCCGGTATCTGGGTGCCTCTTTCGAGGTCGAACCCGACGCAAGTTCCGCTTCGTATCCTCTGGCTGCGGCAGCAATTGCTGGAGGAACGGTCTCGGTTCCAGGTCTGACGCGAAATTCGATGCAGGGCGACATCCGCATTCTCGACATTCTCGAGGAG
>JBJTGN010000169.1:0-5200 GCA_046093905.1 Actinomycetota bacterium | reverse complement strand
GTGCAAGTAGTAATCGCCATCGAAATCCGGATGGATGCCACCCTGCAGGGTCACTTCAGTGGCACCCATGTTCCACGCTTCGAGGGCTCGCTGGGCAATGTCGTCCAGGGTCAACAGGTAGGGAGTGCCGCGCAAATTGAGCGACAGCGGGCCTTTGGAGAAGCCACAGAACTTGCACTTGAAGGTGCAGACGTTGGTGTAGTTGATGTTGCGATTGTGAACCCAGGTGACCGTGTCGCCAACCGTCGCCTGGCGAAGTGCATCGGCGTATTCGGCGACTTGTCGCACTTGCGGTCCGCGGGCTGCGAAGAGATCGACGATTTCACCGACACCGACGACCTGCCCTTGCCGGTGACCGTCGATGATCTCATCGATTCGGGTTCTCGTCGATCGTGTGTGCGTACCCGTCAGAAGGTCTGGCGGCGCATTGTTTGCGCTGAGAAGGTTTGGCGGCGCATTGTTTGCGCCGCTGTACCACTGTGTGCTGCGGTGGCCGACGAGAACGACTTCGGCCCCATCGTGAACGACATCGGCTGCTGTCACCTTCTCCGGCCAGATCGAGCCCGGATCATCACGAGCGAGCGACTCTGCATCGGTGCGATCGATCACGGCGAAGCGCAGGTCGACGTCGATCCAATCGTTGTGACTCGCGGTGAATGTTCGTCCGGTGTCGAGTGTGATGTTCTCGATGAATTTGGGGTACACAGTCAAGCGAGGTGCAAGAGTCATGCCCCGCTCCTCGGTGACCGCACGCAGGCGATCGAGATCGGGCCACGGGCGTTCCGGGTTGACATGGTCGGCTGTGACAGGGGAGACCCCGCCCCAATCATCGATACCGGCATCCAAGAGGTATCCGAATTCGTCACTCAAGTTCGGGGGAGCCTGAAGATGGATCTCGACAGGCAACAGAACACGCGCAGCCGCGATCGACCAGAGATATTCGTCGGTTGGGCATGGAGGTTCGTTCTTCATTCCGGTTCCCGGCTTCGGAAGGAAGTTCTGCACGATCACCTCTTGCACGTGGCCGTGACGTCGGTGGCTCTCTGCGATCGCCCACAATGCGACGAGCCTGTCGAGGCGGCTTTCGCCGATCCCGACGAGGATTCCAGTCGTGAAAGGAATCTTGGCTTCGCCTGCCGCTTCGAGAGTGGCGAGTCGCCGAGCCGGAGTCTTGTCGGGAGCACCGCGGTGACACGTCAAATCGTCGCGCAGGCTCTCGATCATCATTCCTTGACTCGGAGACCAGCGCCGCAGAGCAACGAGTTCGTCTGCTGACAGTGCGCCAGCATTCGCATGGGGGAGAAGACCGGTTTCCTCGATGACGCGTCGTGCCATGTCCGTGAGGTATTCGACGGTCGACGCGTACCCGTGATCGTTCAGCCATGTGCGAGCGATCGGATAGCGCTCCTCGGGAGCTTCACCGAGCGTGAACAGTGCTTCGTGGCAACCTTGGCGGGCGCCCGCTCGGGCGATCTCGAGAACCTGCTCGGGAGTCAGGAAGGGCGATTCCAAGCGAGCAGGCGGCTGGGCAAATGTGCAGTAACCACAGGTATCTCTGCACAACATTGTCAACGGAATGAAGACCTTCGGCGAGTACGTGATGCGTGTCCCAGTTCGGGAGTCGCGCAAGGCCCGAGCCTGCGACATGAGTTCGGACAGCGGCATGTCGATGAGGTCGACGACATGGCTCGGAAGGTGGTCGGCGTCGACGAAGTCGGCGGACGTGGAAACGGGTATGAGCTGGCGCACCATGGGTTGCTCCATCCAGGGTTGGTCTCGGATGCGTCGACGACGGGGCGTCGACGCACAGCGAGAGAGACACGGAACGGGGAACTCCGTCACGAGTCACGATGTGGATCGGTTGTTGCCAGCGCACGACGGGGATGTCCCGAATGCGAGAGAGCCGAAACAGCCCCAGTTCGTCGTACGAGGATGATCCTAACCTCCGTAGTCGTGCTGACGCCCAGTTCCAACGACCAGATCGAACGACCGGATCGAACGGCCGGAGTCGTGGGGCTCAGCCGGACGCGGCGGTCGGACCGGTCACAGACCGGAATCGTGCCGGAATGCTTCGAGAATGTTTGAGATTGCCACCCCGTGGCGGTGACCGGTTCGTGCGATGTAGCCGAATTGGGTTCCCGAATCCGAGTCGCGCACAGTGAAGAACTGCTCGTGCCCGAGCTCGTCGACGATGACAGGCGTGATGTCCGAAGTGGGCGTGCTCAATGTCGCGTGTGCGTACCCCGCGTTCAGAACTTCGATTGCGACATGATGGATGCCGCTTCCGTGGGCCGCGAGATGGGCAGCGACTTCAGGGCCTGCAGTGGGTCCGACGAGAACCAGCGTCACCCCGCCGGCGGCAATCACTGCAATTCCTGCGGGTTGGGGGGTCATCGGGAGCCGATGGAAACCGAGGTGTTCCGTGAAGCCCAGAACCGCAGAGTCCAGATCTTCGACGGCGACGACGACGTGGTCGATGCGGGTCGTGACGGTGTCCATGGCCGTATCGATCGTCGATCGCGTGTTGGTCGATGCTGCGAGCTTGTCTGGGGCACCGTCGGAACGTCGACCCGCAACTTCGATGCGATGAGTTTCAGCGAGCACCACCCGCATGATTTGCTCGATGAAGTCTGGGTCCACGGAACGATCGATCGCCCACTGGCGACGACCTGTGAGGACATCGCGAACTCGTTGGGGTTGGATGATCGGGGTGTCGGACTTCTCTTTGAGGTGAGCGACTTCGTTGCACACCTCCAGCCGCTGGGCGAGAACCTCGACCAGTTGCCGATCCAGTTCGTCGATGCGATTCCGCAACACGGCCAGTTCTGGCGAGACGTTCGAGTGCGCGGCTGCCGGCATCGATGTATCCGAATTCGAAACATTTCGGCTCGACGACTCCGACATGGCTCCTACGGTAGTTGCTCGAGAGGGTTCGGGATTTTTCCTACCTGCAGGATCGGTTCAGTGTGTCGCTCGATACGGTTCGACGAGCGTTCGATGTGCTTCGCCAAGACGTCCATTTCGAGGTTGACGCGACTTCCTGCGGGTCGATGGCCGAGAGTGGTGACGTCAGCGGTATGGGGGATGACTGCGACACGGAACGTGTCATCGGTGATGTCGAAAGCAGTGAGGCTGATGCCGTCGACGGTGACCGACCCCTTCTCCACCAGATAGCGCATCAAGTTGTGGGGGACGCGAACGACGAGATCCGGGGCGGAACTCACCACTTCGCCAACTGCGTCGACATGTCCGAGCACCATGTGCCCCCCGAGGCGGTCTCCGAGAGCCATGGGGCGTTCGAGGTTGACACGGTCTCCGGGAAGCAAAGATCCGATCGTGGTCCGTTCCAGCGTTTCCGAACTGACATCGGTTTCCCACCAGGACTCAGACCCGGATCCGCCCGAATCGACGAGCGTCAGACAGCATCCATTGACCGCAATCGACGCGCCGAGATCGGATCCCTCGAGAACCGTGGAGGCCTGAATCCGCAGGCGCAAACCGGGCCCCCAGTCCGATTGGGCGGGTCGTGTGGAGATGACAGTGCCCAATTCTTCGACGATTCCCGTGAACATGGCGTCAGGGTAGCGGTTGCCACTTCTGCCAGATCCAGATGACCTCAGAACCCTCGGTCGGGGAGCGTTTCCCCTCCCACTCCCGTAGGATGCGATGGTCCGTTGGGGCTCCTTGCTCCGGCGTGATGCAGATCTGTCACAGAATCTGCGACCTCCGTCTCGACAACCCGGAAGGCAGAGCCACCATGGCTGCAACACCCAAGAACGAAACGATCGCCCAGCACCGTACGCACGGAACCGACACAGGCTCTCCGGAAGTGCAGATTGCATTGTTGTCCGATCGCATCAACCATCTCACCGAGCATCTCAAGACCCACCCGCACGACCATCACAGTCGCCGTGGACTTCTGATGATGGTCGGACGACGTCGTCGTCTTCTCGACTACGTCAAGGGACGCAACGTCGAGCGCTACCGCGAAATCGTTGCCAAGTTGGGTCTGCGTCGGTAAGACGCAGTCCGAACACACACAAACAAACGGGCAGAGAAGGTCTGGTTGTCAGTCGCCGGGGCCGGCATCGAGGTGCCGACCGTGCCGACTGGGAACCGACCCGCTGCTCCAGAGGCGACGCGACACGATGTTGCCGTCGCGTGAAAGGAGCTCGTCATGGCTGAAGCCATTCGAGTGTCGGGTCTCGTGGGAGACACCGATAAGACCATGTCTTTCGAGACGGGCAAGTTCGCCCCCCAGAGCCAGGGAGCAGTTGTCGCCAGTATTGGCAACAGCATCGTGCTGGCGACGGCCAACGCGGCCAAGGATGTTCGGCCAGGAGTCGACTTCTTCCCGTTGACAGTCGACGTCGAGGAGCGTGCATATGCCGCCGGCAAGATCCCGGGAGCATTCTTCCGACGTGAAGGACGACCGAGTGAGGCGGCGATTCTGACATGCCGTTTGACGGATCGTCCGTTGCGCCCCGCATTCCCCGATGGTTTCCGCAACGAGACCCAGATCGTTCTCACGATCCTCGGAGCCGACCAGGTCAACCCGCACGATGTGTTGAGCATCAACGCCGCTTCGGCCGCATTGATGATCAGCGGCATTCCATTCGACGGTCCGATCGGCGCAGTGCGCATTGCGTACTCGCAGGACGGGGAGTGGATCCCTCATCCGACCTATGCCGAGGGTGAAGAGGGAACCTTCGAACTCGTCGTGGCCGGCCGCGAACTCGACAACGGCGACGTTGCGATCATGATGGTCGAAGCCGGAGGAACCGAAAAGAGTTTCGAGTACTACGAGACTGGTGCTCCCAAGGTCGACGAGACAGTGCTCGCTGGAGGCCTCGAGGCTTCGAAGCGCTACATCAAGGAGTCGATCGCTCTGCAGCGCAAGCTCCTGGCTTCGGTCATTTCGACCAAGGGTCCGATCACACCGATGTCCTACACGCCCGTCCTCGACTACGACGACGCGGTGTGGGAAGCAGTCGAAAAGATCGCAGCCCCTCTCCTCGCCGATGCCGTGAAGATCGCCCTCAAATCCGATCGCAACGCAGCCATCGACGCAGCCGGAAATGCTGCAGTCGCTCAGTTGGCGGGATCTCCCGAGTCACCGTTGTTCGGTCGGGACAAAGAGATCAAGGAAGCTGTTCGCAGCCTGACCAAGAAGCTCGTCCGCAAGCGCATCGTCGAAGAC
>JBJTGN010000168.1:0-4096 GCA_046093905.1 Actinomycetota bacterium | reverse complement strand
GCGATCGCCACACCCGACGAACCCGTACCTCCGCTATCCGCTGGACGCCGCTAGGCCTCGGCAGACTTAAATGCCGGGCACTGTCAGTGACCCGTGAGAGCATCATTGGGCACGTAGATCGGGTTCGGTTAACCAGCGGGGTGATAAAGCAAGATGGGCCGTCGGCAGCAGCAGCAAGACCCCCTGCCACTGGATTCATTCCAGGTTGAAAATCCTGCATACCTGACCGACCAGCTGCTGACCTACATCGGCAACAAGCGCTCCTTGCTGTCCTTAATCGACAGCGCGGCGGAACGTGTGCAGGAGCGACTGGGCCGCAAGCTGACCGTGCTCGACGCGTTCTCTGGGAGTGGGGTCGTCTCGCGGCTGCTGAAAGCGCGCGCCGAAGTCATCATCGCCAACGACCTTGAGTCCTACGCCCGGGTCATGAGTGAGTGCTACCTAACAAATCAGAGCGACGTCGATCTTGCTGCCGTCAAGGCAACAATTGACGACCTCAACGCGAAAGTTGGCGAGGGCTACGCGGTCGATGGCTTTATCGAAAAGCTTTACGCGCCCAGCAATGACGACGACATACAGCCCGGCGAACGCGTTTTCTACAAGCGGGATAACGCCCGGCGCCTCGATGCGTATGCGACCCTAATTCACCAGTTGGACGAGGAAATCAAGCCGTTCGCACTAGCGCCTCTGCTTTCAGAGGCTTCAGTGCACGCGAACACGTCCGGAGTGTTCAAAGGTTTCTATAAAGACAAAGATTCAGGGGTCGGAAAGTTCGGAGGATCTGGCGGCGACGCGCTCCTACGGATATTGGGCACCATCCGGCTCGAGGTTCCGGTACTAAGCGAGTTTGACGCCGAGAAGCGGGTTTTCCAGCTGGACGCTAACAAGCTTCACGAGC
This sequence comes from Actinomycetota bacterium, assembly GCA_046093905.1. Taxonomy (GTDB): domain Bacteria; phylum Actinomycetota; class Acidimicrobiia; order Acidimicrobiales; family Ilumatobacteraceae; genus Casp-actino8. The sequence continues at coordinate 3,198 of JBJTGN010000168.1, read as the reverse complement.
ATGTTGGTCCGGTCGACGTGACGTATATAGATCCGCCGTACAACCAGCACCCTTACGGGTCCAACTACTTCATGCTGAACCTGCTGACGAATTATCAAGAGCCGGAGCAGATTAGCGCGGTGTCCGGGATACCCGTGGACTGGAACCGGTCGGGGTATAACGTCAAGAAGGAATCCCCGCGCCTCATGCGTGAACTTGTTGAATCGCTGGATTCCAAGTTTCTCATCGTGTCCTTTAACGATGAGGGATATATTCACCCGGACGAAATGGCTGACATTCTTACGTCGGTCGGCAAGGTGGATGAGTTCAAAACGAAGTACAACACATTTCGGGGGAGTAGAAACTTGCGTAATCGGAACACCCACGTAACGGAGCACCTTTTCTTGGTCGAGAAGGGCTGACACCGTGGCCGAGAAACACCGCCTCCGGCTCAATCGGGCCGGGACCATCATCAACGCCACTTCGAAGCAGCAGGAGAGCGGGCTGATCCAGGCCCTCAAGCTGGTGGTTGCTCGAATCGCCGAAGACTTTGACGTGGAGCTTCACCACGAAGGCAGGTGGGATCTGCAGGGAATTGTGAACCATATGCGAAAAGAGTTCCCCGACATCCCATTCTTTGACCCGCACCCCGGCACATTCATAAGCCCGGACGGCGGCATCTTGTATATCAAAAAGAAGAACCCGGACCACTTACTTCCGATCCTCATATCGGAAGTAAAGAACCAGGGGACCAACGACCTGCGTGCCGCCGAGGGGAAACCGAAACAAGCGCGCGGCAACGCGATTGAACGCCTCGGGAAGAACGTTATCGGATTCCGGACCGTCATGCTGACCGAGGACATCATGCCCTTCGTGTGCTTTGGCTACGGCATCGACTTCGAGGACACCAGCTCAATTCTCGACCGCGTTGCAACGATCAACATGTTCGGACCTCTTAACGAAATCAACGTGGTTAACCTCGGCGACGGCGGTCAGTTCAACCGCGGCAGCTTCTTCTTCCGTCAGAAAGAGTGGTCGGTCCCGGAAATGGAGAAGGTGATGTACGAGATAGCCAGCCGCAGCATCCACTACTACATCGCCCGATACGGCAAGGACAGCCTTGCCAAGGATCAATTCATCGCAGTCGAATAGATAGATCCCCGTCGTCGGTGCGGGTTCCAGTGTTGCCCATGTCGCTTGCTAGTCCTTCCACTAACAGGCTGCGGTCGTGTCTGTCGATGGCAACGCGGATGGAAACGCGGTGCGTTTCTACGATCATCGCCCACCTTCGCCGGCTGTCGGGAAGACGCTCTACCTGGGCGAACCGATCGCCCGCGGTCCCCGGCGAAAGCCGCCCCCGATCCTGGGGGGGTCAAGTGCTCAGCAGGTTCGAATCCTGTCAGCCCGACTCGTCTGCCGTATGCGCGGAAGTTTCGGTTTCCGTCGGAGATGGAAACTATGCTCCGATCAGCGATGCGCGACCGAGGGGCGGGGATGCCAGGTGCTGCTGGCGTGCAGGAAGACGGGGGTAAGTAGTGAACGCGGGTGATCCCACTGGTGGACCCCATACCGATCTGACGATTGAACGAGGCGCCGTGCAGCTCGCGTTGGCGTCGGACTTCGTTTATCGAGCGGACGATGGCCGGGTTTTGACGTTCGAAGAGGTTTCCGACGAACTCACCCCTGAGATGGCCGAGGGGCTGGAGGGTCTGCCAGCCGAGGAGCAGGTCATCGACGGCGGTGACGTCGAACTGTTCCTTCTGGACAGCGACAGATATGAATCTGTGGAGGCCAGAGGCCACATCGTCACTCAATACTGCGAGGGCCGAAGCCGATGGGCCGACCATGAACTGCGAGAGCAAGTTTTCTCATGCGCGGATCACGACGGATTGACCTTCGAAGACTGGCTGGCGGCGAAACTCGAGTCGGGCATGTTGAAGGCCGTCGACGTCTTGCAGTTCGTCGGCTATGCGGACGAAGGCGCCGATGAGGAAACGGTGATTGTGGAACGGCTGATTGTCGATTAACTGACTGGACGTTGAATGGGGGTAGAAGCGACATGTGCGAAACAGTGGTGTACGAAATTGCTCGCTACGACGGTTCGGAAGACGTTGCTGAGCTGATTGATCGGATCCAACTGGTTTCGATAGATGGCACGCTAAGGCTCCGAGGTGCCTCCGGCGATGAAACGCTCTGCACGGGTGACGATGTCGCCGCAGTGATCTCATCCACGCCGGCCTTGCGTGAGATTCGGGAAGGGCAGGAAGCACGAATCACCTGCGTTCCTGAAATCCTCGGTCGATTGCCATTCGTGCTCGAGCCTTTGATGGAAGGTGACGATACCGAGAATCTTTCCGCGACGGTGAATGGCGAGCAGTGGAGTGCGTTTCCAACCGATGATGGAGACTTCGCCATGCTGCCGGGATGGGACCCTCTCGATGGGCCGAGTATGGACCTATGCTGGGCGGAGTTCCAGGTGGAAGAAGGCGAAAACAACCCACTGATTGGTTGGACGTCTATCGGACTTGCCATGCAAGGGGTCGTCGTTGAATACGCGCGCTACGACCACGGTGGCTTTGGATCCGAATCGGCCATCAAGATAAAGCGTTTTGATGATTTCGCAACCGTCTTTGTCGACTGGCTGTTGAACATCGAGGTGCTGTGCGGGCTATGGGGAGGTGACAGTAGTCCGTATTCACCCAGCGCTGAGCTATTCGAGGCTGCGGCAGCAGCTGCAGACCGCAAAGCGTCGTGGAGCACCGAGGAGGGCGACGACGACGATCCCGACGAAGATGAAGAGGACGAGGAGGTCGATTACGAAGTGGACAACAGCTGTTGGACTTCTCTCGAACTCCATCTAACTGACTCGCTCGTCGAGGAAGTCCGTGGCCGTCTGAAGAAATCTGGAGTGCGTCCATCGTGAATTTCGACTGGTCTTGCCGTGGACGAGGTGTCGGATTGGGGCTGGGGAGAGGTCTATGACGAATTTCACTTACGTCATTGAGCGTTTCGATGTGAGTGGCGAAGAAGAGGCGCTTGTCGAGCGCGCGGAGCTGGTTCGCGACGGCGACGCGTTGGTATGCCTGGTCCAGGGACGCGAGGAGCGAACGCTCGAGGCCACCGATGTGCCGTCAGCAATCGCAGGGGAGCCGGTACTCAGCGAGATTCGTGCCAATCAAATCACCCGAGTCACCGCTGACGATCTCATCTACGAGGAGC
>JBJTGN010000167.1:0-14323 GCA_046093905.1 Actinomycetota bacterium | reverse complement strand
CGCACAAACTCCTAGCCACGTTGGCCGGTCGCATCCGCGAACTCGACCGCCAGTACTTCGGCTGACGCATCCGCCGTAGAGTCGGGTCGAACATCGACTCGGTGCTCGATCGAGCTGCGAACAAGGGGTTCACGTCCCTGATGACTGGGGAGTAGCGTTCTCGGTGCATGAGCACGCACACCCCCGCACCCGAGACCTCTGCCACCCGACGTCGTCTCAAGCCGTATCAGATCTCGATCGCCCTCGGATCGTTCCTGGCAATCTTCACCGTTGTCTCGGGAATCTTGCCCCTGATCACCGGTTGGGAAAGCGACTCTCCGATTCACCGTCCCGTGTTCGGCGGCATTCCGGGTCCGCTCAAGTTGGCGTTCTACACGGTGATCCCTGTGCTCCTGTTATGGGGTTCGTTCCGTTTCGCAGACCGCATTCGCAACTGGGAACGAGGCGCTCCCGATCGTCGCAAGACCACGACCAAAAATGCCGTGCGCCGTCTTGCAGACTTCCGTGCCGGCGTCTACATGCGCACTCTTTTGCGCGATTCGGCTGCGGGTCTCATGCACTCGCTCATCTATTTCGGCTTCCTCATCTTGTTGGGTGTGACAACGGCTCTCGAGCTCGACCACCAGCTTCCCGAGAACCTCAAGTTCCTCCACGGCGACGTCTACCGTGGGTACGTCTTCGTCGGCGACTTTGCCGGTCTCATGTTCACCGGCGGTGTCGTGTGGGCCATCCTTCGCCGATACGTGCAGCGTCCATATCGCATTCGCATCAAGTCGAAGCCCGAACACGCAGTGATCCTGGCTGTGCTGCTTGGAATTGGCGTCACCGGATTCGGAGCCGAGATGTTCCGAATCGCTGAGAACACCGCATCGGGCGAGAACATGGATCACGAGAAGTGGTCGTTCATCGGCTACCCACTCGCCCAACTCGTCGACGGCTCCGCTCAGCGAACGCTCGAGCTGTGGCATCAGGGCTGGTGGATCGCCCACGTGCTGACGTTCGTGATCTTCCTCGTGATTCTGCCGATCACGATGTTGCGCCACATCTTCACCTCACCGCTCAACATGTATCTGCGCGATCGCGATCGTCCGAAGGGCGCGATGAAGGCGATGCCCAATCTCACCGAGACATCACTCGAGACGTTCGGTGCGGCTGTCGTCGAAGATTTCACGTGGAAGCAACTACTCGACACCGATGCCTGCACGATGTGCGGACGATGCACGAGCGTGTGCCCCGCACATGCGACTGGCAAGCCGCTCGACCCTCGTGAGATCGTTCTCAAGACTGGCGAAGTAATGGCTGCGACTGCTGCCCACGCCCCTGGCGGCAAGGTCACTCCCCCGATCGGCACCGACGCCGAGATCACGATCGGCGCCAACTCGCTGTTCGAACGCATCACCGCTGAAGAAGTGTGGGCCTGCACCTCGTGCAAGGCATGTGACGAGATCTGTCCGGTCAACATCGAAATTCTCGACAAGATCCTCGACATGCGCCGCTATCTGTCGCTGATGGAGAGCAATTTCCCGACCGAACTCGGAAACGCCTACCGAGCCATGGAGAACCAGGGCAACCCGTGGGCGATGAACCAGGGCGAGCGCGGAGATTGGGCCAATGGCCTCGATGTCGACATCGTCGATCCGGGTCAGGCACTGACCCACGTATACCTCTACTGTGTCGGCTGTGCAGGATGGTTCGACGCATAGAACAAGAAGGTCACCCAGTCGATGGCCAAGTTGCTGAAGCGAGCAGGCATTGATGTGGCAATCCTCGGACCGAGTGAAATGTGCACGGGAGACTCGGCTCGCCGTTCGGGAAACGAGTACCTGTTCCAGATGCTCGCCATTCCGAACGTCGACATGCTGAACGGCATGGGAGTCAAGAAGATCATCACCCAGTGCCCACACTGCTTCAACACTCTCGCGAACGAGTATCCCCAGCTCGGTGGCAATTACGAAGTGATCCACCACACGCAACTGCTCGAGCAGTTGATCGATTCGGGCAAGTTGGACGTGAGCAATGCTTCACTCGAAGAGCGCATCACATATCACGACTCGTGCTACCTCGGCCGTCACAACGACGTCTACATGGCACCGCGCAAGGTTGTCGCTTCGATCAAGGGAATCGAAGTCGTCGAGATGCCTCGCAATGGCACGAAGGGCATGTGTTGTGGCGCCGGTGGTGCCCGCATGTGGATGGAGGAATCCATCGGCACCAAGGTGAACGATGAGCGAGCACGTGAGGCCATCAGCACGGGAGCGAGCCGTGTCGCAACGGCATGTCCGTTCTGCTACATCATGCTCGACGACGGCGTGAAGGCTGCTGGTGCTGAAGAGGATGCGGTCAAGGTTGCTGACATTGCGATTCACCTTCTCGAGGCGATCGAGAACGGCGAGCGTGAACTGGCGAACCCACCCGCTCCGCTGCAGACTCCAGTCGCTGGCGAGTGACTCAGCTCAGGTGACCGACAACGAGTGATCGCAAGGTCTCGATTCCGGTGCCTTTGGTGGCACTGACCCAGACGATGTCACCGGGATCGAGCATGCAGCCGGCAGAAAGCTCTCGTTTGCGCGTATCGCGTTTCGACGACTTGACCTTGTCGTGTTTGGTTGCCACAACAGTGTGAGGCACGCCGTTCTCCCGCAACCACGTGAGCATCTGAACGTCGAGTTTCGTCGGACCGATCTCCCCATCGACGAGAACGAAAACATTCACCAGGGATTCTCTCTTCAAGAGATACCCCTCGATCATCTTCTGCCAACTCTGTTTGATACGACCGGGAACCGCCGCATAGCCGTAGCCGGGAAGGTCGACGATCGCTCCCCCTCCCGGGAGGGTGACCAAGTTGATGAGCTGAGTTCGGCCCGGAGTATTCGAGACACGAGCGAGCTGCTTGTGGTTCGCCAAAGCATTGATCAGCGATGACTTCCCCACGTTGGAGCGACCGACAAAGGCCACCTCTGCCGGAGTGTCCGGCAGGGTGGCCACGTCCTTGGCAGACGTCACGAACGAAATCTGCAAGGGACCAGACATCCGTTGCAGTGTACGGACGTCTCAGTCGGTCAAGAGTGGGAAATCCTCTTCACCGTCGAAACCCGGAACGTCGAAGCGGATCTCTTGGGTCGAGCGCAGAGTGTCGAGCTCGGTGACGAGAACCGCACCCGCACTCACCGTGACCAAACGACCCTGAGCGATGACCGAACGACGGATCGGGAACCACTGCACGATGCGTCCCTGCTCGCTCAATTGGGTTCCTTCGAGTCGCAGCACGACTGCCGAACCGCATTCTGTGCTTCCCGGAACCTCGCACATGAGCTCACGTGGGACCACGATCTGGCCGGTCTGCGACCACCAGAGGAACGCATGCGGATCCCATGTTGCTTCACTCCAGTCACCGATGTCGCTGGTCGCCACCAACTTCGGATCGCTCGGATCGGCGACATCGAAGACCGACACCTGCACACCCGTGATGAAGCCGGTCTCGGTCCCAGACATGCCAATCGCAATCACACGGTCACCGTCGATCGGCTTGAGATATGTCGAGTAGCCGGGAATCTTGAGCTCTCCGACCAATTCCGGTGTTTCCGGATTCGAAAGATCGAGAACATAGAGCGGATCGACCTGGCGGAACGTGACGACATAGCCACGGGGACCATCGAATCGAACTCCCTGGATCATCTCGCCACGACCGAGACCGCGTACGGAGCCGATCTCGGCGAGATGTCCGTCCTCGAGGCGGAAGGAATGAACTCCGTTGTCCTGTCCCTTGCCGAAGTCGTATTCATACGACGTGGTCGCAACTCGCAGCACACCTTCGTATTCCGACATCGAATACGAGTTGAGCAATGTGCCGAGAACTCGACCTGATGCTGCGTATTCGAAGGCCCCACTGTCGTTCAGAGCAAAGGCGTGAAGATCTGTGTGCACCGGCTCAGGCTTCGTTGGCAGAAGATCCTCATTCGTTGTGTCATCCCATCGAGTCGTAGCGACATACAGTGACGACGACGAGGTGTAGGCATTCTGAGAGTCGGCGAGGATGCCCACATCTCCTGAGATGCTCGCCTCATCAGTTGTCGGGATTCGCGCAACCCATGTGATGCCCCAACCACTGAAAACATTCGGGTGACCGACAGCTGAACAGTCGAGGGCTGGAGAGATCTCTCCCCGACCACCGATCTCACTCTCGTCGAACATGCGCGGGAGAATCTGATCTGCCGTCAGTTCATCGATCACTTTGCGGTTCCGCTTCTCCGCGGCCTTCAACTGATCTTCGGTTCCATCGCGCGGAGTCACGAAATCGAGACGCTCGACGATGCCGCTGCGGATCGTGACGTACACATTGTCGCCGACTGAGCGAACGGACACCTGTTGACCTTCGAGATGGGTACGACTCTCGAAGGAGAGCTTGCCGTCAGCGACACTGAAGATGGTGACAACGGTGTCGGCCGTTGCATCCCACTGGCTGGTGACGAGGATCAGACGACTGCCAGAGAGAATCATCTGCGAGTCACCTGTGGGCAGATCGATTTCTTCGAGCAGAGTTGCGGAGTCGAGATCGACACTGCGCAACCGATTGTCGACGATGCTGTAGACGAAGCGGCCGTCGGTTTCGACGATGTCACCTTCATCGACGTCGATCTCCTGGGTGTTGGTCACCGACGTATCGGGCATGATGCCACCCGCGGCCGACGCGATGTCTGCCATCGGCGCTTCGTACAGACCCTCCATCGAACTGCGGGCATACAACCACGGATACGCATCGAGACCGTAGGGACCGACTCGCTTGCGCATTTCGGCTTTCGTCCACGAGATGAACGCGTCACATGACGCGAAGTCCTCGAAGCTGCTCTCGACGGAGTCTTGGGTTTCCTGGCCACCGGAAAAACTCGTGTCACCGCCTCCTCCGCCACTGCAACTGGACATGACCAGTGCCGCAGCGATGGCCGGTGCGGCTGCATATCGCAGCCGCCGAGTGAATGTGACTGTCCGGGATTGATGAGGTGTCCGTGTCATGTCCATCAGACGTCCGTTTCCGCCTTCTGGTTCCCGGTGTTTCGGGAGTTCGACCGAAGACAGACTCAGTCTGTGCGGAAATTCTCGAAATAACGACTGGGCGTTGGTCCTCGCTGCCCATGGTATTTCGACCCTCGAGCGCCTTGACCGTAGGGCTGATCAGCGGGTGTGGTCATCTGCATGAAGCTGACTTGGCCGATCTTCATGCCCGGATAGAGCGTGATCGGAAGACTGGCGACGTTGGCCAGTTCGAGCGTGACGTGTCCGTCGAAGCCGGCATCGATGAAACCGGCAGTCGAGTGGATGAGGAGTCCCAGACGCCCGAGAGAACTCTTGCCTTCGATTCGAGCAACGAGATCATTCGGTACACCGATGCGCTCGAGCGTCGAACCGAGAACGAACTCGCCCGGGTGGAGCATGAACACACCATCTTCGGGCACCTCGACAAGTTCGGTGAGATCCGTCTGGTCGACCTTGACATCGATGATGCCAGCGGTGTGGTTGCGGAAGACACGGAACAAGTTGGAGAGGCGAACGTCGATGGAAGACGGTTGGATGAGTTTGTCGTCCATTGGATCGATGAGAATTCGACCGGCAGCGAGGGCTTCGCGCAGACTTCGATCCGAGAGAATCACGTTTCATACCGTAGTTGGTTTGAGCTCCGGGCCGCAGATGACAGCCCGCTCTGGCCACCGCTAGCCTCTGCGAAGAGTTCTGCGGGTGTAGTTCAATGGCAGAACATCAGCTTCCCAAGCTGAGAACGCGGGTTCGATTCCCGTCACCCGCTCCAGGGAAATCTCTCTTTTCCAGGCAGAAAGCATTTTCTGTTTGTTGCCCGACGTCTCCCGGTAGTCCATTTTCGCGGGGAAAGACATGGGGAAACGCTACATCGCGGGGTGAAATGTGGGGAAGGCAGCGGGCCTCTGTCGTTCAACTGATCGATACTCTCACGTCGTCATGAACACTCCTCCGCGACTGTCAGTCGATGAAGTCTTCTCGTGCCTCGATGATGTGCGCCTTTGCACTCTCGTTCGTCAAGCCCGTCGCCGTGGTGTGTCGATCGGCGAGGCGACGGCCCAAGCGGTGACCATTCTCTGGAAACTCGACCGACTAAAAGCTCTACGAAAATGAACCGTCATCGACACGGACGACTGGTACGCACATGAGAACACAGACAGCACGACGTACGGCAGACGGCTCGGTCTACGAGCGCAATGGAAAGTGGGAATGGCGTGACCACGCTCATCTCGCGTTGTCAACCGTCCAAGCCATTCGCTCAACGGCTGAACTCTGGTGTCGATAAACCGCGAACGTTCACGCCGTGCCGATGGAGAAGCCTCGGAGTAGCGCCCGAATCGCGTCCTCAAGATCGGCTTCCGGATCGGAGACCATCGTCATCGCCTGATCGAGTTCGATCGATGTTGCTCCGTGACAGAGGGCCCAGACCGCCAACGTCACAGAAGTGACATCCAAGTCGGCCCGGGAATCGCCGATCGCCCGCTGCACTTGGAGACCGAGCAGGTCGAGGCTGCGCAAAGCGATACGACGACATTCTTCGTCCGGCTCGAATCCCTGCACTGTTCGATGGAACATCACGCCGTAGTAGGAAGCGTGGCGCAAGCCGAATCGGCGGTATGCCAGCGCCCCGGCCACGATCGTCGACACCGGATCGCTGTTGCCCTTCATCGCCCTGGACAACGCTCGTTCCATCTTGAGAAATCCCTCGACGTAGACGGCGGCGGTAACACCTTCCTTGCCGCCGAACCTCGTGTAGATCGCCATGGTGGTGGTACCGGCCTCCGCAGCGATCCGACGGGTGGTCAGTGCCTCGGCACCTTCAGTCGAAAGCAACCGACACGCTGTTTGGATCACTGCGTCGCTGACATCGTCCTGCTTGCGCCCCACTGGTCTCTCCGTTCCGACAACCTGTAACAACGATATAGCGCAAACTTCGATCTCGCCGGTTCAGACCATCGTCAATCCGCCGGACACGGACCAGGCCTGCCCGGTGATGTAGTTGGCGCCGTCGCTCAGCAGGAAGCCGACGAGCGCGGCCACATCGCTCGGGTGGCCGACACGACCGAGCGGGATCGCGCGCGTCAGCCGGGCAACCTGCTGGCTCGAATGCTCGGCGAGTTGACGGAGCAGAGCTGTCTGGACCGGACCCGGACACACGGAGTTGACCAGTACGCCGCTCGGTGCAACTTCCCGAGCGAGCGCCTTGGCGAAGGCGATAACTCCACCTTTACTCGCGGAGTACACGGCCTCGTTCGCTCCTCCGACCTTGCCGGCGTCAGACGCGATGAACACGATCCGACCGTGACTCCTCTCGACCATCCCATCCAAGACGAGTCGTGTGCAACGAATCGCACCGAGCAGGTTGACGCTGACGATGTCGTCCCACTGGTGGGGTGTGCTCTCGACGAACGGACCGACATGGTCGATTCCAGCGTTGTTGACCAATGCATCGATCGGCCCGATCTCGCGTTCGGTGCTGCGCAACGCCGTTTCCAACGATGTCGGCTCGGTCACGTCGGCAGTCACCGACAGGATCTGGTCGTGCAGTGGCGACTCGGGTGAGGTCCGGTCCCAGATGGCGACCCGCCAGCCGGCGTCTGCGAGCGTCGTGGAGATTTCACGACCGATGCCCGTGGCCCCACCGGTGACCACGACCGTGCGCGCCGAACTCGCGCTCATGTCTGGTCCGATAGCAGTTCGCGTAGCCGCGGAGCCATCCTGTTGGCAAGGACTTCGACTCGAGCCGAGCCTGATTCGACACTCTCTCCGGGGAGCTGCGCCCAGAAATGGATGTCTTCAATTCCAGGGTGGCGACGCCAGAGTGTGGCGAGGTGCAGGGCGGCAGTGTCAGGATCCCAGGCGTGGTACAGACCGGACGCGCGGAGTTGATCCCGGTCCGCGAATCGTGGAACCGACTCGGGCGGGCCAAAGGCTCCCCATTCGATATAGGTGTTCATCTGATAGAGCGCACGGTCGCCGACGCGCACCCATTCCCGATCGGGGTCCTCGGCCACGATGGCCCACTGGGCTGCGAACACCGGGGACCGATCTTCCCTGCCGAGTGCGTCGTGCGCTCGTTCGAACGTGTCGATGGAGGCGTTCTGGGTGGACAAGAACCCGTCAGCCAACTTTGCAGCCCGCTGGATCGCCGGCTCAGCAAGGCCACCCATGAGGAGTCGTGGGAGTGCATCCGGTGGTGGCGCCATGGTCACGCCGCGAAGATGGAATCGCTTACCTGTTGTGTTGATCTCCTCACCACTCCATGCGGTGCGGATGATTTCGACGGCTTCCTCCATCAGCGACGGTCGGTGACGGATGGATCGTCCGAAGGCCTCAAACTCCATCAATCGGTAGCCGAGGCCGACGCCGAGGTCGAAGCGACCACCCGACAGAAGTGACACCGCCGCCGCGTCCTCAGCGATTCTGAGCGGGTCGTGGAGGGGTAGCAGCATCAGGTTCGTACCCAAGCGCATCGTCGAGGTTGCGTTCGCAGCTGCGGCGGCAACAATGAGCGGGGAGGGGCAGTATCCGTCAGGTGCGAAATGGTGCTCGCTGAACCACGCCGAACCGATCCCAAGGGACTCCGCCCATCGCAGCTGTTCGATCGTCGATGCATAGAGATCGGTGAACGACCGTGTGCGGGGCTGCGGGTTGCGCAGGTCGTACCACAACCCGATGCGCGGGATGGGCGTATCTCTGACATGCATCGACTGGTCGAGATCGGTCGCCGATGTCGTCATGTCAGCGCCCCGTCCATGTCGCGGCCCGCTTCTCGGCGAATGCCATCGGTCCCTCGGCGGCGTCCATTGATCCGACGATGCCCTGCCACTCCCGTTCGTTGGCTGCCCAGAGCTCGATTTCGTCACCGTCGCCGGCGAGTCGCGCAAGCCGCAGTGTGGCAGCAATCGACAGCGGTGCTGCTCGGCAGATCGCATCGGCCAAATCGACAGCTCTTGGCAAGAGCTCATCAGGCTCGACCACCTCGTTGACCAACCCGAGGTCACGAGCTCGTATTGCGCTGATGGTCTCGCCCGTCAGCAACAGGCGCATGGCGTGCACCCTCGGGATCCGCCGGGGGAGTCGGATCACAGCTCCAGCTCCGGCGAAGATACCGCGCAATACCTCTGGTACACCGAACGTTGCAGCAGTCGAGGCGATCACCAAGTCGCAGGCCAGCACCAGCTCGAGTCCACCGGCAAGCGCAGGTCCATTCACGGCAGCGATCACCGGCTTCGTGCGCTGGCGCGCGACGAACCCCCCGAAATGACCGGGGCCTTCGAGCACGGCCGGTCCCTCACCAGCGGCGAACGCCTTGAGGTCCATCCCGGCACAGAAGGCACGGCCTGTGCCCGTGAGGATGGCGACCCGCACTCCCGGGTCACCCTCGAACCGATCGACCGCTGCCCGGAGTTGCGCCGTCATTTCGCCATCGATCGCGTTCATCGCCGTCGACCGATTCAAGGTGATCTGCGCCACCTCACCAGTGATCGCGTACTCGACACTCATCTCGCAAACCTCCAATCACACGAAATTGTTGACGATGCTATAACGCTGATATAGCATCGTCAACACATCAGTTGGGACGGGGGGAAATGCAATGCCAACAAGTAGGAACATCTATTTCGACGGGAACTTCGCGCCGGTGCACGAGGAGATCACCTCATTCGATCTCCCAGTCCACGGAGTCATCCCGATCGAGCTCGAAGGACGGCTACTACGCAACGGTCCGAACCCGGTCGCGCCCGTCGACCCTGCCACGAATCACTGGTTCTCGGGGCATGGCATGGTGCACGGAGTACGCATCAGAGGAGGGCGCGCCGAGTGGTACCGGAACCGCTGGGTCCGCAGCGATGAGGTGAGCGATGCGCTCGGTGAACCACGAATTCCGGGTAGCCGCCGGCGTCCTGAGTTTTCTCCGAACACCAATGTCGGCGCCTTCGCCGGCCGGACGTACGCGATGGTCGAGGCGGGCACGCCACCGGTCGAGATCGGGTTCGAACTCGAGACGTTGCAGCGCAGCGACTTCGATGGGACGCTGCCCCATGGGCTCACCGCACATCCGAAGGTCGATCCAGCCACCGGTGACCTCCACGCGATGTGCTATTCGTGGCAGGAGCTGCTCGACCACATCGAGTACGTGGTCGTCGGCAGTGACGGGAGGGTGAAGTCGGTCACCGATATCGCGCTCCCCGGGATGTCAATGGTGCACGACATGTCCATCACCGAGCGGTTCGCCGTGGTCTACGACCTCCCGGTCACCGTCGACCTCGACCTCGCGCTGTCCGGCTCTTTCAGCTTCCCGTTCCGCTGGAATCCCGACTACGGCGCGCGCGTCGGGCTGGTGCCCCTGGGCGGTGGCGTCGGCGCCCCGATCTGGTGTGAGCTCGAGCCCTGCTACGCCTACCATCCGCTGAACGCCTACGACGACGCTGACGGGAACGTCGTGATCGACATCGTCACGTATGAGCGTATGTTCGTCGACGACGTCTGGGGACCGGCCGGAGACTCGTTGCCCGTCCTCGAACGGTGGACCGTCGATCTCGCTCAACGCGTAGTGCGTCGCGAAGTGGTGGACGAGCGGACGCAGGAGTTTCCGCGTGTGCGCGGGAGCCTCACCGGACGTTTCCACCGATACGGCTACTGCGCCGGTGTCGGCGAGGCGTTCGCCCCTGGAGCGACCTTCAAGCACGACTTCGTCGCCGGGATCACGACAGTCCACGATCACGGCCCTGGCCGAGGCTCGGTCGAGCCGGCGTTCGTCGCCCGTCCCGATGGTGTCAGCGAGGACGACGGCTGGTTGATCTCGTACGTCTACGACGCGACGCGGGACCGGAGCGATGTCGTCATTCTCGATGCGCGCGACCTGAGCGCCCCTGCATTGGCGCGTATCGAACTTCCCGCGCGCGTCCCACATGGCTTCCACGGCAATTGGGTTCCCGACCGCGCTGTGGTGTCCCGATGACGGACTCCACCTTCGACGGTCTGAATCGCCCGATCGCCGAGATGATGGAGACACAGCGATCGATTCGCCGGCTCACCGATCGGCCGGTCGATCAGTCGATCGTTCGGAGGTGCATCGAGCTCGGCCTGAAGGCACCGACCGGTTCCAACGGTCAGAACTGGGAGTTCATCGTTGTCCGCGACACAGAGATCAAAGGCCGGTTTGCTCGTCTGTACCGCCGTGCTTGGCCTCTGTACAGGCGAACCATCGATTCGTCCACTCCCTCGAACGCCCGCATGCTCGATGCGGTGCAGCATCAGATCGACCACTTCGAGTCGATTCCGGTGATCGTCGTCGCGTGCCTTGCCGGTGGCCGACCCACTGGGCCGTACGTCGCGAAGAGCAGTTACTACGGATCGATCTACCCGACCGTGCAGAACATCCTGCTGGCTGCGCGATCTCTCGACTTGGGCGCCTCGCTCATCACGCTGCCATTGTGGTCGGCACGTCGTTCGCGGCGGATCCTCGGGCTCCCCCGTTCGGTCAGGCCTGCGTGCATGATCGCACTCGGCTGGCCAGCCGGCCGCTACGGGCCGACGACTCGTCGACCCGTCGATGATGTGGTTCACCTCGACAGATGGTGACCGTCAACTGCGCGCCTCGTCACTCGGCGCCCGCGCACCACCGGAAGTCAGGGCGGACATCGACACGGAGGTCCCGATGAGACGAGCCTTCCGGTCACCTGTGGTCGACGGGGCACGTGAGCTCACACAGCCCGTCGTCATCTGCGGAGCCGGACCCGTCGGGTTGGCGATGGCTCTCGAACTGGCGCGGTTCGATATTCGCTCCATCGTGCTCGAGCGTCATCCTGGGACCGCCGTCCACCCCAAGGCACGGAATATCAACACACGGACAATGGAGGTGGCCCGCCAGTGGGATGGCGGAGTGAAGCAGCGGCTTCGTGAACTCGATCTCCCGGAGGGCTGGACGGCGCAGATCGTGTACACGCGGACACTTGCGGGTGAGGAGTACGGAAGGGTCCGCACCCCCGGTTTCTCCGGACCGGGGGACCACATCAGCCCTGAGCGTCCGGTCCTCAGTTCGCAGGACCGGATCGAACCAGTTCTCCTCCAAGCTGCGATCGCCTCAGGGAAGGTGACCGTACGGTTCGACACCGAGGTGATGGCGGCTCACCAAGAAGAGAACCTGGTCCGTGTTCACGTACGAGATCGGTCGACGGGGGACGAGTACGACATCTTGGGTCCTTATCTCGTCTCGGCCGACGGGGCTGGCAGCCGAACCCGTGAGGCTTTGGGAGTCCCTCTCGTCGGACGCGCAGCTGGCAGCCACAACATCAACGTCCACTTCCGTGCCGACCTTTCCCCATGGACCGACCATCGCCGTGGCGTGATGTACTGGGTGGCTGACACCGGTCACCGAGGCGTCTTTCAACCGCTCGACGGATCCGACCGTTGGCTGTGCCAGATCTCCTACGACGGTGCCGCCAGTACGCGCGACAGCTTCGACGCCGAACGCTGCGTCAGTTGGATCAGACAGGCGGTCGGCGACGCGAGCATCGATGTCGATGTACTGGCGATCACGCCATGGATCATGAACGTTCTGGTCGCCGAACATTTCCGGGAAGGACGGATCTTCCTCGTCGGTGACGCAGCGCACCAGATGCCCCCGACCGGTGGTTTCGGGATGAACACGGGGATCCAAAGCGCACACAATCTCGCTTGGAAGTTGGCGACTGTGCTGTCAGGTGTTGCTGGACCCGCGCTTCTCGACTCGTTCGAACAGGAACGTCGTCCCGTCGCCACGTGGAACGCACAGCGGTCCTTCGACAACTCGCGATCTGTCTGGGCGGTCGCCCAAGCTGGCAGAGGTGAGCACCCGGAAGGACTCTCGCCGAGCGAGGCCGTCGCCCGTACTCATCGCTATGGGAACTTTGCTGGGATGGAATTCGGCCACGTCTACGACAGTGGCGTGATCATCCCGGATGGAACCGACGCCCCAACAGTGTCCGATCCTGTCGGGGACTACGTTCCCGTCGCTCGCCCCGGACATCGTGGGCCGCACGCCTGGATCAACCATGAGGGCGGGACGTTGTCGACGCTCGACACGGTTCGGCACGGTTTCGCGCTCTTGTGCTCGAGCGCTCAGCCCTGGCTGACCCTTGCGGTCGAGAACGACGTCAGTCCGTTCACCATCGATGAACGACATGTACAGAAGGCATTCGGTCTGGGTGACGATGGGGCTGTTCTGCTCAGGCCAGACGGGTACGTGGCGGCGCGCTGGTCGCAGCACCCGGGAGCGAGGGTCGCCGCCGAGTTACGGGCAACGGTGCGCCGTGCACGCGGCTGGTTGTGAGCCACGCCGCCGCCGCTCTCTGCATCTCGCGTGTTTCCTAAGAACCACTGCATTTTGTCTGTCGCCCGGCGTCGCTGGGTATGCCAATTTCGCGGGGTTTGACATGGGCAAACGCTACATCGCGGGGAGAAACGTGGGGAAGACAAAAGGCCTGTGTCGCTCTACTCATCGATACTCTCACGCCGTCATGAGCGCGCATCCGCAACTCTCAGCCGATGACATCTTCGCCTACCTGGATGACAGACGGCTTGGCTCTCTCGTGCGTCAAGCCCGTCGCCGAGGCGCGTCGATCGGCGAAGCGACAGCCCAGGCGGTGACCGTCCTCTGGAAACTCGACCGACTTACTGCCCAACGACAGCGAACTGGAAACGGCAACAGCTGATCTCGTCGGAGGGTCAGTGCAACCAGGTGTGGCCATGCGTCGTCGACAGTTGCCCGGCAAGCCGGCTGATCGTGTCGAACACCATCGAAGCAGAAGCGGGGTCAACGATCTGAGCCGTTCTCGGATCCCGGTTCAATCGACCCTTGAACGTGCGCCCGTACGCAGCGAGACGAGAGAGGACGTACCCGATCGGTTCATGCACCTCACTCGGTAGTTCCATCAAGAGCCAACTCACGATCTGAGTTGCTTCCCACTCGACGTCGTACGTCCGAGAGAGGAGCTGTCGCACTCGACCTTCGACCTTGCGGAGTTCTTTCGGGTCGATCTGGGTTGGGTCGGCCCCGAGACTGACCATCGCCTGGTCGAGCAGCAACGGTGCTGTCGCACACACGAGGCGGCCGTGACGGGTCTTACCTTTGCGCTCTCGGGCCAGCAGTTGCACGGCCCGGGTCATGCACTCCGGGATGGCGGCAAAGTAGCGGTTCGAGTGGTTCGTCTCCCGAATCACATCCACCCACCCTGCATCCTCGAGCTCCTGGATCGCTTCGGTGGTGGGACGTACGTCGAGCTTGATCTCCCGGGCGATGCGATCGATACCC
>JBJTGN010000166.1:0-3118 GCA_046093905.1 Actinomycetota bacterium | reverse complement strand
GAGTGGGTGTCGAAGATGGGGGTACGAATTCCGTCGATCGAACCGATGTTGACGACACGTGACGGATCCTCTTGGGTTGCCTTCGCCTCGAGCAACGGCAACAGCCGCTGGGTGAGGAAAAACACGCCCTTCACGTTGGTGTCGAACACTTTGTCCCAGCCGACTTCCGGAAACTCGTCCATGGGAGCGCCCCACGAGACGCCGGCGTTGTTCACCAGGATGTCGAGGTGGCTCTCACGCTCTCGCAGAGCCGCCGTGAGTGCATCGATTCCGGAGAGTTCCGACAGGTTCGCCGGGAGGGCGACACACTCGCCGCCGTAGGTATCCGACAAACGCTTTGCTGTCTCTTCACACGCGGGAGCCTTACGAGAACTGATGTAGACCTTCGCACCGTTCTGCAAGAAACCGGCGGCGATCATCTCGCCGATCCCTCGGGATCCTCCAGTCACAAGGGCGACTTTCCCCCGTACGGAGAACAAATCCTCGATCTTCAAATTCTCGGTGCCCACGTCAGTACCTTTCCTCAGCCACTTCCGGCAGGAAATTCACACTAGGCATGAGACGCGACAATTGCCCAGACGACGAGCATCCGGGCAATTGCCTGAGTTCTCTGAGGCGGTTCGACCGCCGATGGGCGGGGATCAGCCGTTGATCTTGGGTGCAGGAGCAACGCCGAGGGCGATGTCCTTGAAACCCTTGAGTGCGGTGATCTTGGCAACCGTCTTCGCGGCGACCTGGACCATCTCACCGGTGGCTGGGTTCCGCGCGGTGCGGGCCGGACGGTGCACCTTGGTGAACTTCGCGAATCCCGAGAGATTCACGTCATCACCCTTGGCCACGGAGGCGAGGATGACGTCGATCGTCCCCTCGACCACCTTGCCAGCTGTCTTGGTGTCGACGCCGGTGTGAGCTGCTACTGCTTGGATGAGTTCACGTTTCTTCACGCCGTCAACATAACCCAGTGGAATATGGGTTTTGTGGGATACCCAAGCAAGGATTTCCGAAGAAATTCCGCAAACAGCGCATTTGCTAGGAAATACGTCAGTTGACGCGGCGCTCGCGACCCACCCAGAACGGCTCGCGGAGGTCCTTTTTCAGGATTTTGCCGCTGGGATTGCGCGGCAGGGCATCGATCCAGTCCACGCTCGTCGGGCACTTGAACTTGGCCAAGCGCTCACGGGCGAAGTCGATGATCTCTTGTTCGGTGACCTCGACTCCCGCAGCTCGAACGACAATCGCCTTCGGCGTTTCGCCCCATTTTTCGTCCGGGACACCGATGACGGCGACATCCGAGATTGCCGGGTGCGACATGAGAACGTTCTCGACCTCGGCCGGATACACGTTTTCACCACCGGACACGATCATGTCCTTCACGCGGTCGTGGATGTAGACGTATCCATCGGCGTCCACATAGCCCGCATCACCCGTGCGGAACCAGCCTTCGGCGTCGATGCTCTTTGCGGTCTCTTCGGGCATCTTCCAATACCCCTTCATGACCTGTGGCGACCGGATCCAGATCTCGCCGACCTGTCCCTGCGGGCAGTCGGTCATGGTGTCGGTGTCGACAATGCGCAGTTCGACGCCGGGTCCGGGCACACCACAGCTGCGCAAGCGGTGGCGATTGGGCCCCTTCGGGTCGTGATCCGATGGCGGGAGGTTGATGATCGCTCCCGTTGTCTCGGTCAGACCATATGTCTGCCAGAACTTGCACTTGAAAACCTCGACGCTACGCGCGAGGACTTCCTCGGAGATCGGCGATGCGCCATAGACGATGACTTTGAGGCTCGAATAATCCGCTGTTTCGGCCCCGGGCATCATCAACATGAACTGCAAAGCTGCAGGGACGAGGAATCCGTGGGTGATGCGCCTCTCCCCGATCAATTGGATGAGGTACGCCGGGTCGAGATCACGCAGGATGACGCTCGAACAGCCCTCGTACATGCCCGCCATCGCCCAGCCGCCGCCGCCGATGTGGAACAGCGGCATGGCGACGAGATTGACCGTGTCCTCGCTGAGTTCCCACATATCCTTCGCCAAGGGCAACAAGGCGAAGAAGTTGTGGTTCGTGAGCATGACGCCCTTGGGGCGGCCCGTCGTACCACTCGAATAGAGCTGGAATGCCACGTCGTCATCAGCCGAGGGCACGTTCGGGTCGCCGAGGGACTGCCGGGAAACCCAGGCCTCGAAATCTTCGTGCTTGGAATGGCCGCCGATCACCAGGATCGTCTTCACCGTGGTGAGAGTGCCTTCGATGGCATCGAGGATCGGCACGAAATCTGGGCCGACCACGAGCACTTTTGCCTCGGAGTTGTTCACGATGTATTCGACTTCTGGGGCGGCAAGACGCCAGTTGACGTCGACGCACACAGCATTCAGCAGGGCTGATCCAAAGAAGACGTCGAAGTGCTGGATTCCATTCTTGTCGAGGAAGGCCACCCGGTCCTGCGAACCGACGCCCACGGCAGCGAAGCCGTTCGCAACTCGCTGAGCCCGTTCGTACATCTCACCCCACGACACGACGCGGTCGCCCTGGATGAGGCAGTTCTTCTGAGCCCTTTCGGTCCCGTGGACCCGGACAATGTCGGCCATCGAAGAAATCAGTGAAGTCGGCATGGAGAGATCGTAGAGGGGGAGACGTATGGCACGTCTAACTCTGATCTGGGTTCCGGCCGCATCGCAGCTGATTCTCGAGTTGGACGAATGGGGACTCTTCCCCGTCTACTCTGATTGCAGAGAAAGGGCAGGGGATACATAGTCCAGGGGGGAAGCCATGCGGAGAAGTGCGATATGGATAGCAGCCTGTGTGCTGCTGAGTGCGTGCGGGACTACGTCGGAGAGCGAGGGAGACTCCAGTGGAGTGACCAGCGCCGCCGACATCTCGACCACGACCGTCGTAGCCACGACAACCACGGCGGCGCGACCGATCGATTCCGGTCCTAACACACCAACTGGACACGTGATTCTCGACGGATTGCCCGGCGCAACCGAGAGATGCTCCTCCGATGGCAACCGCCTGGTCTCCGTCGACTGGAGAAGTCCCGAAGCAGGTGAGCCGCTGCCACTACATCTGTCCTTCACCGGTGCCGGAGGGAACTACGCAGGCCCGCATCCGTTCGAC
>JBJTGN010000165.1:0-20511 GCA_046093905.1 Actinomycetota bacterium | reverse complement strand
CGAGCGATGAAGCGCAAACTCGGTGACGCTTCCGATCCATTGCTCGTGAGCGTGCGTTCGGGCGCCAAGTTCTCCATGCCGGGAATGATGGACACAGTTCTCAACCTCGGACTCAACGACCGAAGTGTGAAAGGACTGGCTGCTGTCACAGATGACGAACGTTTTGCATACGACTCATATCGGCGATTCATCGCCATGTACGCCAGGATCGTGCTCGGCGTCGATGGAACTTTGTTCGAACATCCATTGGAAGAAGCGAAGCGGGCTGCAGGAGCCAGAAGTGATGCCGAATTGTCCGCCAATGAGCTGAAAGCTCTCTGCGGGACCTATCTCGATGTGGTGAGGAAGGTGACCGGCAAGTCGTTCCCTCAACAGCCCGAGAAGCAGTTGCGAGGTGCGGTCGAAGCAGTCTTCAAGAGTTGGAACGGAGCTCGAGCGATTGCGTACCGTGTGCGCGAGAAGATCTCACACGATCTGGGAACGGCCGTCAATGTGCAGACCATGGTGTTCGGAAATCGCGACGACAATTCGGGCACAGGCGTCGGTTTCACCCGAAATGCTGCGACAGGTGAGAACCTCCCATACGGCGACTTCCTCGTCAACGCTCAAGGTGAAGACGTCGTCGCCGGAATTCGCAACACCGAGGATCTCGAGTCCCTCGAGAAGAAGTTCCCGAAGATCCACGCAGAGTTGTTGAAGATCTTCTCCCGTCTCGAAGCTCACTACAGAGACATGTGTGACACCGAGTTCACGATCGAACAGGGCAAGTTGTGGATGCTTCAGACTCGGGTAGGAAAGCGAACGGTTGCTGCGGCACTTCGTATGGCCGTCGACATGACCAAGGGGACCAAGGGACCTCGCGGAGTATGGAAGATCACCAAGAGCGAGGCGGTGGGGCGCATTGCAGCCGAGCATCTCGATCAAGTCCTTCACCCACAGTTCCAAGTAGGGAAGCAACAAGTCATTGCGAAGGGTCTTGCGGCATCACCTGGAGCAGCAGTGGGCAAGGTCTATTTCGACGCCAATGAAGCTGCGGATGCGGCCGACCGAGGCGAGAAGGTCGTTTTGGTGCGGAATGAAACGAGCCCAGAGGACGTTCACGGCATGATGGTCTCACAGGGGATCCTCACCGTGCGCGGTGGACTCGTGAGTCACGCAGCGGTTGTCGCTCGCGGCTGGGGGACTCCAGCTGTCGTTGGAGCGGAATCGGTGAAGATCGAGGGAAAACAGTTCACGGCGGGAGATGTTGTCGTTCGTGAGGGCGAGGTGATTTCCCTCGACGGAGCGACAGGTGAGGTTGTTCTCGGTGAGGTGAAACTGTCTGTCTCGAAGCCACCCAAGGAATTCGACATCATTCTCCACTGGGCAGACCAGATCAGAAAAGGCAAGATGGCCGTTCGCGCCAACGCCGACACTGGAGAAGATGCGACGACTGCTCGCAAGATGGGGGCTGAAGGCATAGGCCTGTGCCGTACCGAGCACATGTTCCTCGCGCCGGATCGTCTCCCCGTTGTTCGACGCATGATTCTCGCCCAGACCGAACGCGAGGAGGAGGACGCGCTCGAAGAACTTCGAAAGGTTCAGAAGCAGGATTTCGTCGAGATCTTGAAAGCCATGGACGGTCTTCCGGTCACGGTTCGGCTCCTCGATCCGCCACTCCACGAATTCCTGCCCAATGTTCACGAACTCGAGATCAAGCAGGCTCATGACGGTCAACTCTCCGATGAGGAAAGCAGTCTTCTCGAAGCTGCTCGGGAGTGGTCCGAGTTCAACCCGATGCTCGGAACCCGAGGTGTTCGGCTCGGAGTGATCAAGCCGGGACTCTATGCAATGCAGGTTCGAGCCTTGATGGAGGCCGCCGCAGAACGTGTTGCACGAGGCGGGAAGCCAATCGTCGAAGTGATGATTCCGCTCACCGTCACACGTGAGGAGTTGGCCCTCGCTCGAAGTTGGGTTCTCGATGGAGTCAACGATGCGATTGCCAACGCACGTTCGGCAAACAAGACGAAGATCAAAGTCTCGATCGGAACGATGATCGAAACGCCTCGCGCTGCTCTTCGGGCCGATGAGCTCGCAGAAGAAGCAGACTTCTTCAGTTTCGGAACCAACGATCTCACGCAGATGACGTTCGGCTTCAGCCGAGACGACGTCGAGAGCAGGATGATGCCTGCGTATCTCGACAATGGCCTCTTGAAGCGCAACCCATTCGAAACGATCGACCAAGACGGGGTGGGTGAACTTGTCCAGATTGCTGCGACTCGTGGTCGCAAAACGAAGTCCGGTCTCAAACTCGGCGTCTGCGGTGAACACGGCGGTGATCCGGAGTCGATCGATTTTCTCCAGCGGGTCGGACTCGACTACGTGAGCTGCTCTCCCTATCGCGTTCCCATTGCTCGACTGTCGGCAGCACAGGCGGTTCTTGCAGCATCGGGTACTCAGAAATCCGATTCGAAATGAATGATCGATCGAACTGCTCGGAACGAGGCGTCTCATGATTCTTGCAACCACTGAGTCCTCTGGGAGTTTCGTCGAGTTGAGTGTTCCCGGTTGGGCTTGGATCGCGTTGATCGGGTTCATCGGCGCGCTCTTGATGTTCGACATTCTCGTCGTCCACCGCAGGGCCCATGACGTGCACACACGAGAAGCTGCGATCGAGAGTGCAGTGTGGATCTCGATAGGCCTCGCGTTTTCGGGCGTGATGGCGTTGGCGTTCGGAGCTGGAGCAGCCGGTGAGTATGTCAGTGGCTATCTCATCGAGAAGAGTCTGAGTGTCGACAATGTCTTCGTCTGGGCATTGATTCTGAGCTATTTCAAGATTCCCTCGAAGTATCAGCACCGAGTTCTCTTCTGGGGCATCTTCGGTGCGCTTGCGTTGAGAGCAATCTTCATTTTCGCCGGAGTTGCTCTGATCGAGAAGTTCTCCTGGGTGTTGTACATCTTCGGCGCTTTCTTGGTGTACACGGCGATCAAACTCGTCTTCACGGGACAGGACGAGATCGATCCAGCCTCGAGCCGCTTCATGCGCCTGATCGACCGGATCATCCCGAGTACGCACGAGTTCGAGGGTCAAAAGCTCTTTAAGCGTATCGACGGGCGTTTGTTGGCTACACCATTGTTTGCTGTGCTCGTCTTGATCGAGTTCACCGATGTGCTTTTCGCAGTGGATTCGGTCCCGGCCGTCCTAGCGGTGAGCCGAGAGCAGTTCATCGTCTTTTCTTCAAACGCTTTTGCCATTCTTGGTCTGCGAGCCCTCTATTTCCTCCTTGCGGACGCACATGCTCGCTTCAGCTATCTGAAGGAAGGATTGGCAATCATTCTTGCGTTCGTCGGAGTCAAGATGCTCCTTCATGAGTGGTACCACATTCCGACCTGGTTGTCCCTCGTTGTCATCTGCATCGTCCTCTTCGTGGCGATCGGGTTTTCCCTGCGCGCAGATCGCGCTCGAGCGAACGAAACGATCGAACTCGACGATGAGGCGAGTTCGGCGGAATCGGTCGCGGAACCCCCGTTTCAAGAGCGCTGATCGCTGCAGTCGCCTCGGCACTACTCTTCCCGCATGGCCATCGTTGCTGAAGACATCGAGCGTGTGCGCGCGGCAACATCGATTGTCGAAGTCGTTCAGCAATATGTGGCGCTTCGCAAGACCGGCCGCAACTGGGTCGGCCTGTGCCCGTTCCATGCCGAGAAGTCGGGCTCGTTCAATGTTCGCGAGGAAACAGGCCGCTACAAATGCTTCGGCTGTCAGGTTGCCGGCGACGTCTTCAACTTCGTTCAGGAGATCGAGAACATCGACTTCGTGGCAGCAGTCGAGAAGCTCGCATCTCGGGCGAACATCCCCCTGTCCTACACGACAGGTGGCGAAGGCAGGGATCGATCTCGTCGAAAGGCTCAGATCGCAGCAATGGAAGCAGCGGTCGAGTGGTACCACCAGCGTTTGCTCACCTCACCTGACGCGCGGGCAGCTCGTGACTACCTTCGAGAGAGAGGGCTGGCAGGAGAGGTAGCCCGGCAATTCCGGCTGGGATACGCCCCCGATGATTGGGATGCTCTCAGTCGTCACATGGTCTCTGACGGCTACTCGGCCGACATTCTTCGGGATGTGGGTCTTGCCTTCACCAACCGCGCGAATCGTTTACAGGACTCGTTTCGCGCGCGTGTGATGTTTCCGATCTTCAACGATGTCGGCGAACCAGTCGCGTTCGGGGGTCGCGTGCTCCCAGGAAGCACCGATCCGGCCAAGTACAAGAATTCCCCGGAGACGAAGATCTACATGAAGTCGAAGACGCTCTACGGACTCAATTGGGCGAAAAACGATGTCGTGAAGGCTGATCAAGTGATCGTGTGCGAGGGCTACACCGATGTCATCGGGTTCCATCGTTCTGGTGTACCGCGTGCAGTCGCAACCTGCGGAACTGCGCTGACCGAAGAACACGTTCGCGTACTCAAGCGTTTCGCCAGTCGGGTCGTTCTTGCGTTCGATGCTGATGCCGCAGGTCAAGGGGCCGCTGAGAAGTTCTACGAATGGGAGCAGAAGTATCAGGTACAGGTGTCGGTTGCACGATTTCCACAAGGCAAGGATCCTGGCGACTTGGCATCGAGTGATCCCGCTTCCTTGGCCACTGCCGTCGACGAAGCCATCCCTTTCCTCGGTTTTCGAATCAACCGTGTCGTACAGGGAGCAGCGTTACGAAGTCCCGAGGACAAGGCGCGGGTTGCTGCCCGAGCTCTCGAGGTCATCAATGAACATCCCGACGTGAACGTACGCAAGTTGTACGCAGGTGAGGTCGCCGCGCGAGTTG
Organism: Actinomycetota bacterium; assembly: GCA_046093905.1. Lineage (GTDB taxonomy): Bacteria > Actinomycetota > Acidimicrobiia > Acidimicrobiales > Ilumatobacteraceae > Casp-actino8. The sequence continues at coordinate 15,712 of JBJTGN010000165.1, read as the reverse complement.
GACTTCCGGTGAACGATGTGGTCCGTCAAGCGGAGCGACGGATTGCTCGACCGATCGTGAACCCGCCTGTGAGCCGCAATGTCGGAGTTCAAGAGAATGCCGAATTCGTGGCGATCAGCCTTCTCGTGCAGGCCTGGGACGACATCGCTCCGTGGTTGATCGAAGAGCTGTTTGCGCAAGAAGTAGCGCGTCGAGCGTTCGCGACCCTTGGATCCGCTGGATCTCAGCCAGGATCACTTCTCACCAATGCTCTCGAGATGGCGGATCCAGAAGTTCGGGAACTTCTCGAACGAAGTGCGGTTGCTGATGTCGATGTTTCTGCACAGTCCGTTGCGTTCAACCTGGTCAGTACCGCAGTGCGACGCATGCTGGCCCAGCGAACGGGTATCACCGATCCTTATGAAATTCGTCAAGATCGCGAAGCTCGACTCGAATTGGAACGGCTCGACGACGAGAAGGCGGCACCGGCCGCATGTGAGTCATTGCTATGGTGGCTGGGACAGCGAGGGAAGCACCTCGATGGACTTGGGGGTGGAAGTGGGGGAGAACCGGGCTGATCGCTCCGGCGACTCGACACCGGTCTCGCCTCTTCCTGTCGGCGTCGACCCTGAGGAATGGTCACGGCTCATCGATTTCGGCCGTCGACGTGGGGAACTGTCGACCGAAGACATTGTCGATGTTCTCCACGAAGTCGAACTGACTGCTGAAGCGATCGAAGTACTGCGTCGCAACATCGAGTCCCACGGCATTCGTGTCGATCAATCTTTTGAATTCGACGACTCCGGAGAGCTGCGAAGGCCATTTCTCGACGCCGCAATGCGCTCGTCGAACGAGCGCCATGGCGGTTCGAATTCGTCGCCCAGGCGCCCCGGTGAGTCGACGACGCAGGACGCAGTCAAGATGTACTTGTTCGAGATCAGTCGAATACCTCTGTTGAACGCCGAAGAAGAGCGCGTTCTCGGTCGCCGGATCACCGAGGGGATCGAAGCGGAGAAGGATTTGGCGGCGTTGACCGAAGACGCGTCGAGTGTCGATCGAAAGCGACTGCAACGAGTGGCCAAGAAGGGACGTCAGGCGCGTGACGATCTCACGCAGGCGAATCTGCGCCTCGTGGTGAGTATCGCCAAGCGCTACACGAAGACGACCATGCCCCTTGCCGACGCCATTCAAAGCGGCAACATCGGTCTCATGAAAGCTGTGGAGCGGTTCGACTACACCAAGGGGTTCAAATTCTCCACCTATGCGACGTGGTGGATCAAACAGGCAATTTCACGTGCAGTTGCAGATGAGACGCGCAACATCCGTATTCCCACGCACACCATGGAGAGCATCAATCGCGCTCGACGCCTCCAACGCGAGTTGCTCCAGCAACTTCAACGCGAACCAACGGTTGCTGAAATCGCTTCTGCGCTCGGAGAGAGCACAGAAAAGGTCACGACATATCTCGCTCTCGCTGCCGGTACGACGAGTCTCGATCAGCCGACTCGCGACGACAGTGAAATGACGTTTGCCGACAACTTGCCCTCGCCGGATGCCATCGACCCGAGTGACAGTATCGAAATCGAAGATATGCGAGAGGCGGTGCGCGAGATCTTGAAAGACCTCTCGGAGAGAGAGCAAGCGGTCATGCGGATGCGCTTCGGTTTGGATGGGCGGGAAGGCGCCACCCTCGAAGAGGTGGGGAAGGCCTTCAACATCACCCGTGAACGAGTGCGTCAGATCGAGGTTCGCACACTGTTCCGCTTGCGTGGTTCTGCGAGCAGTCGGGCGTTGCGCCATTTCGTGGACGGCTGATCTCCCCACTTCCCTCCGGGGTTCGCCGAGGATCGGAACGGTAACCTGTGGGGGATGATCGAGCCCGACCGTCGGTCCTATGTCGTGCGCACCTACGGGTGCCAGATGAACGAGCACGATTCCGAACGCATCTCTGGTCTCCTCGAGTCGAGTGGACTTGTCGGTGTTTCGTCCGACGATGATGCCGACGTCGTGGTTCTCAATACCTGCTGTATTCGAGAGAACGCCGACAACAAGTTGTACGGCAACCTCGGCATGTTGAAGAAGTGGAAGGATCAGCGCCCGGGACGGCAGATCGTCGTGTCGGGATGCCTGGCTCAGAAGGATCGCGACACGGTGAGGGAACGAGCGCCTTGGGTCGATGTCGTCATGGGCACTCACAACGTCCACCGTGCGGCCGAGTTGCTCGATGAATCGCGAGTTTCTGGTCCCGTGACAGAGATCCTCGAGGCCGCAGTGATCGACGATCACGCTCTCTTTCCGTCGGCACTTCCTGCGAAGAGGGTCAACTCCTACGATGCATGGGTCACGATCCAGATCGGGTGCAACAACTCGTGCAGTTTCTGCATCGTTCCCTCCGTACGTGGTGAGGAAATCAGTCGCCCATTCGACGATGTCGTCGAGGAAGTTCGAGACCTCGCCAGTCAGGGAGTCACCGAGGTCACCCTTCTCGGGCAGAACGTCAACAGCTACGGGCGCGACCTTCAACTCGACCGCAAGCGATCCGGCGAGGACGTTCGTGCGCAGCCGATGTTCAGCCGTCTGTTGCGAGCAGTTGGCGAAGTCGAAGGCATCAGGCGAGTCCGATTCACGAGCCCCCATCCGAAGGACATGCGCTCTGAGACATTTGCTGCCATGGCCGAAACGACGACGGTCTGTGAGCATCTCCACTATCCCCTCCAATCGGGTAGCGACCGGCTTCTTGGTGTCATGCATCGCGGTTACACCGCTGATCGATATCTCGACAAACTGCGTGAAGCGCGGAGCGCGGTACGAGATCTGGCAGTCAGCACGGACATCATCGTGGGATTCCCCGGTGAGACCGAGGAGGACTTCGAGCGAACTCTCGAGGTAGCTGCAGCAGCCGAATACGACTACGCGTACACCTTCATCTTCTCGCCACGCGATGGAACCGAGGCAGCGACGATGGTCGACCGTTTCGTCGACCCTGACGTGGTCGCAGAGCGGTTTGCCCGCTTGCGAGTTGTCGTGGAGCGTTCGGCATTGATGAAGCACGAGGCGCGTATCAGCAGGATCGAAGAGGTCCTCATCGAAGGCCCCTCGAAGAAGTCGCCAGCCATCACCACGGGTCGGACTCGACAGAACAAGGTCGTTCATTTCAGAACTGACTCGCCTGTGCGCGTCGGCAGCTACGGAATGGTGGAGATCACCCAAGCTGCTCCTCATCATCTGCGGGGCACGTTCCTCGAAGTGACATCGGAGCCGACACACAAGGTTCGAATTCCCATTGCCGTCGAGTGAGTCATCGAACACCGACGATCCGATTGCGATTCTTGGCCCGACGGCGAGCGGAAAATCGGCAGTGGCAATGGCAGTTGCCGAGAGTGACGCAGGTCGGCGACTGGGCATCGAACTGGTGTCGATCGATGCCATGCAGGTGTATCGAGGTATGGATGTCGGAACGGCCAAACCAACCGACAGTGACCGTGCTCGTGTCCGACACCACATGATCGATCTCGTCGATGCACAGGAGAACTTCACGGTGGCGCAGTTCCAGGCGGCATATCGCGTCGTCGTGTCGGCCATCGCAAAGCGAGGTGGAAGAGCGTTACTCGTCGGGGGAACGGGTCTCTATCTGCGTGCCGTTGTCGACGATCTGGACATACCCGGAACGTGGCCCGAAATTCGATCCCGACTCGAGGAGGAAGCTCAACGCGACGGACCAGAGCAGCTTCATCGGCGTCTCGAGTCACTCGACTCGAAGGCCGCGGCGAGAATGGAAGCCACCAACACCCGCCGGATCGTGAGAGCGCTCGAAGTGGTGGAGGGTAGCGGAAGGCCGTTTTCCTCGTTCGGTCCGGGAGTTGACGAGTATCCGCTCGCCCGTGTGCGCCAAGTTGCCTTGCGGTGGGATCGAGACGTCCTCAGAACGCGCATTGCGCACAGGGTCGGCGTGATGGTCGAATCCGGGCTCGTGGATGAAGTGGCGGGCCTGATGAAGACGGGAATCTCGAGAACTGCCCGCCAAGCCCTCGGTTACAAAGAAGTGATCGAGTTCCTGGAGGGTCAAGTGGATCTCGAATCGGCGGTCGAGTCCATCGTCGTGCGGACATGCCAATTCGCTATTCGTCAGGAGCGTTGGTTTCGGCGGGATCCACGGGTGATCTGGTTCGATGTTCGAGAGGACCCAGTCGACGAAGTCGCGCCGCGGATCATCGAGATGCTGGCATAACCTGACGACAACGATGGATCGAATGATGAGCCCCCGACCATGACCGGCTTCACCGACTCGGATCGTTCAGTGGTGCATCTGACGAAGCACCACGGCTGGGGAAATGATTTCCTCGTTGTGGATGTGTCTCGTCCAGGAACGCTGCCACCGGGTGTCGATCTCTCGGACCTTGCACGAGCGTGGTGCGACCGCAGGACTGGCGTTGGAGCTGACGGACTTCTTGTCTTGGAGATCCGCAATCCAGCCGAACTGGGGATGATTCTCGTCAATGCCGATGGCAGTCGAGCAGAGATGAGCGGGAATGGCATTCGCTGCCTTGTTCAAGCGGCTCATCGGTCGGTGTGGACCACAGCGAGCCTGACCTCGTGGCCCGTTCGCTACTCGGTCGAGACAGAGGCAGGACCACGAATCGTCGATGTCCTCGGACCCGAGGCAGATGGTGTCTTGCACCTCAGCGTGGACATGGGCACTGTCGAGCAGATTGGGCCGCCCGCCACGTGGAGTTCGCTCGGTTGTCACGAAGACCGCCCGGTTCGCCACGTTTCCCTCGGTAACCCGCATGCAGTGGTGGGCGTCGACGACGTCGAGGCAGTCGATCTGGCCGCTCTTGGAGAGAAGGTTCCGATGGTGAATCTCGAAATCATCGAGCCAGGTCCCGAACCCGATGCAGTGACGATGCGCGTTCACGAGCGCGGCGCCGGTTTGACGATGGCCTGTGGCACTGGAGCGTGTGCTGCTGCAGAGGCTGCGGTTGCCTGGGGTCTCGTGCCAAGTTCGGTCGGCGACGTGCGTGTTCACATGCCTGGCGGCGACGCGTATGTGCACATCGACGCGTCGACGAAGAGAGCAACGCTCACCGGTCCAGCGCAATTCGTAGCGTCGATCACGGTGCCAGTGTGAGCAGCCCGAACCCCAATTCTCCCTACAATCAGGCCCTCGGTCAGACCCTGATCGAACGAAGTATCCGCGAAAAGATCGTGCTCGTCGGCGTGACTCTGGCCGGACACAGTGATGAGGAGACCGAAGCGAGTCTCGACGAATTGAGTCTCTTGATCGACACTGCTGGGGCCGATGAAGTGGCGCGTCTGGTACAGCGACGTGATGTGCCCGACCACACCTGGTATCTCGGCAAGGGAAAGGTCGAGGAGTTGCGCGAACTCTGTCTCGCAGTCGACGCGGACACGGTGGTCTTCGACAACGAGCTTTCTCCAGGGCAGCAGTACAACCTGGAGCGGCTCCTCGGTCGAACTGCGATCGACCGCACAGCGGTCATCCTCGACATCTTCGCTCAGAACGCCCACACTCTCGAGGGCAAAGCTCAAGTCGAACTCGCTCTGCTCAAGTATCGACTTCCCCGATTGCGTCGCGGAGCCTCGGCAAAACTGTCCCAGCAGCGCGGAGGGATCGGCTCGCGTTTCGGCAGCGGCGAAACCAAACTCGAGGTCGACCGGCGGCGAATCCAGAAGAGGATTGCGCGTCTCGAGGACGAACTCGAAGAGTTGAGTCGGACCAGAGACCTGCAGCGTAAAGGGCGCGCCCGCAGCGGACTGGCCAATGTGGTGATCGTCGGTTACACCAATGCAGGAAAGTCGACGCTTTTGAACCGACTGACGAAAGCTGGGGTGCTCGTCGAAGATCGACTGTTCGCAACCCTCGATCCGACCACGCGCAGACTTTCCCTGCCGGGTGGTGAGCCGGTTCTCCTCACAGACACGGTGGGATTCGTGCGCCGCCTGCCCCATGGACTTGTCGAATCCTTCAAGAGCACACTCGAAGTTGCGAGTCGTGCCGACTACTTGGTCCATGTCGTCGACGGTTCTGCGGCGGACCCAGAGGGACAGATCGAGGCAGTACGAACTGTGTTGCGCGAGATCGGAGCCGATCGGGTTCCGGAACTGCTCGTTTTCAACAAGCTGGACCTCGATCCGGTTGGCGTAGCCGATGTCGTTGGCTGGCATCCCGGATCGGTAGGCGTGAGTTCGCTCACGGGGGAGGGCCTGGAAGATTTCTTGAATGTTCTTGCCGGCCGACTGCGGTCGGTGACGACAGTTGTCGAGCTGTTGATTCCCTACGATCGAGGGGATGTGTTGGCATCGGTTCATCGTGAGGGAGAGGTGATTTCTTCGACGCACGTCGATGGAGGAATCGCCGTTCGGGCGCGATTGTCCGAAGCATCGCGTGGTCGATTGCAGGAATTCTCGACCTCGGTCATTGCCGACAAGAGCGACACGAGTGGTCGACAGGAGACACAACCATGACAACGGATGCCGGAGAGATGCAGACGTCGAGACGAGAGACTCGCGGATTCGAGCCGCCTCCGTATCCATACGAAAGGCTCGATGCTTTTCGTCCGTTGGCCGACCGATTCGAATCCGGAGTGATCGATCTCTCGATCGGGACACCGTGTGACCCACCTCCGGCGAGTGTCGTTCGTGCTCTTGCTGAGAGTAATTCCGAACGCGGGTACCCGGTCTCGATCGGCTCCGCGGCACTTCGTCAAGCGTTCTCACGATGGATGAGCCGACGTTTCGATGTGACGATCGATCCCGGCAATGTTGCTGCCTGTATCGGGACCAAGGAATTCGTCGGCACATTGCCGCAATGGATGTCGCTGAGGACCCCTGACCGGGACACCGTTCTGTATCCGGCTATTTCGTACCCCACATACGAGATGGGCGCGATCCTCGCAGGGTGTCGAGCGGTGCCCGTGCCGGTTCGTCCCGACGGCAGCTTGGATCTCGGATCGATTTCAGCGAACGACGCAAGTCGGGCATTGTTGTTGTGGGTCAACTCTCCTTCGAATCCGACCGGAGATCTCGACGATCTCGGAGCTGCAGCGCGCTGGGGTCGTCAGCATGGAGTCCCAATTTTCAGTGACGAGTGCTATGCGGAGTTCACGTGGTCGGGTCCACCCCAGTCGATTCTTCAGCACGGCTCCGAGGGTGTCATCGCAGTGCATTCTTTGTCCAAGCGATCGAACCTTGCCGGCTTGCGTGTCGGCGCGTACGCAGGCGATGCCGAGCTCGTCCACTATCTGTCCGAGGTTCGCAAGCATGTCGGGATGATGGTTCCAGGTCCGGCGCAGGCAGCTGGGGTCGCTGCGCTCGATGACGACGACCATGTCCGCGAACAACGCACGGTGTATCGACGTCGGCTCGAACGAACAGCAGACATCTTGGCGAGATGGTCAGGTGCAGGCGTTCCGCTCCCTGCGGGTGGCTTCTACCTGTGGTTCGAAGTGGGAGATGCGTGGGCGTTCGCCGAGCGTCTTGCCACAGACGGGGGAGCACTCGTCAGCCCCGGTGATCTCTACGGTTCTCGGGGTGCAGGCAATGTTCGAGTTGCTGTCGTACAACCCGACTCGACGATCGAAGAACTCGCTCGCCGCCTCGGGGTCGACAACTCTGGCATTTGAGGCGGTGGATTCGCTCAGAGACGTCGCAGAACAGTGACGACCTTGCCGAAGATGCGTACGTCATCGGCGGCGAACGTCATCGGGGACAGTCGCTCGTTGGCCGGAGTGAGAACGACATTCGAACCTTGTCGTGAAAACGTCTTGACGGTTGCCTCTTCGCCAGGAATACCGGCAATCACGATGTCACCGTTGTCGGCTGAGGGTTGCTGGCGAGCAACTACGTAATCGCCGTCGAGGATTCCTGCGTCGATCATCGACTCCCCACGCACCCGGAGCATGAACAGCTCACCATCGCCTGTGAAATCGGCGGGAAGCGGAAGCAGTTCTTCGACGTTCTGCTGAGCGAGCACGTCGGTTCCGGCAGCTACATCACCCACGAGGGGCACATGGTGTACCCGACCGCGGTTCATGATGGCTCCGCTATTGCGATCCCAGCACACCTTGATGGCCCGAGGAAGGTTCGGGTCTCGCTCGAGATAGCCGAGCTTTTGAAGAGTATTGAGGTGGTTGTGCACCGTCGAGGGCGACGTGAGTCCCACGGTGTCACCGATTTCTCGAACCGAGGGCGGGAAGCCCCGTTCGGCCATGCTCGACTCGATGCACTCGAGAATGCTGCGCTGACGTTCGGTAAGGATGGTGTCGGTCATGGCTGGAGCGTACGGATGTTCGCCCCTAATGTCAAACATGTGTTCGGTCATGTCGTCAGCTGTGTGATTTCCCGTTGGTACCCCGGTGAAGGCCCGTACGTCGAAGTTCTGCCGGACGATCTCCCGGGGGTGATTTTCTGTTGGGGAAACCTTGACACCGAACACGCGTTCCCTTACTCTGACCGTGACCGAACACACGTTCTGACGTACACATGTTCTGAAGACCCACGTTCTGACGTCGATCTCGGTCCGACAATCATCGTCGGTCAACTCTGCCAGACCCCTTTGGCACGGTGGAGATCGACAAGACCAGCCCGACAAAACGGCAGCTCCCACCCAGAGCTGGTGCCCACGAGAAAGTGATCGAGACGACATGGCAGTAGCACTCAGCCCTCAGCGTCAGACCAGCCCCGCCGTCTCGCCAATCGAGCCGAGACCGATTCCTGCTGGTCTGCGGCTCAGCCTCGAGTGTCGCACTCGACGGAATCAGGATGTCCGATCGCGTTACCTGGCTGAGGTTCGAGCCCGTCAGCGTGCAGTATTCGTGCGCCGGCGCATCATCGCCTCACTCGTCGTGATCACGATCGCGGCCGCCGCCTGCCTCGGCGTCCGTGCCAGGGCGCGCCGTGGGGACGGGGCTGCCTCCCTCCCCACGGTGACGCCCAACGGCTCGGCTCTCCTTATGACTGCAGTGGGAACCGATCTCGTCCTCGACAACGGGGTCGATCTCAGCGGTGCGTTCATCAGGGGTGAGCAGGTCTATGTCGTGCAGCCTGGTGACACACTCTGGTCGATTGCTTCCTCGCTGACCGATGGCGATATTCGATCCTTCGTCGACGAACTGATCGACCTCAACGGAACAGCGTCGGTCGATGTCGGACAGCGTCTCGTTCTTCCTGCTGACTGAGACAGACTTCGGGCGCGAGCCTGTCACACGTGGCCCCGGGCGATATGCGCATTCGATCCGAGCGCACTACTGTCTCGGGCATGTATTGCGTGGTGTGTCGACACGATGACACCAAAGTTGTCGATTCGCGGACCGCTGAGGATGGAGGGGCTATTCGCCGCAGGCGTGAATGCCCGGCGTGCCTCCATCGATTCACCACCTTCGAACGTGTCGATGAGGTTCCTCTCATGGTCGTCAAGACCAAGGGAGGGCGTGAGCCTTTCGATCGATCGAAATTGATCTCGGGAGTGATGGCAGCGTCGAAAGGGAGACCCATCGACGAGCAGGCGGTCAATGCTCTTGCTGATTCGATCGAGGAGAGCCTGCGGATGTCAGGGGGTGGGGAAGTGCCGAGTACGCGGATCGGGCTGGCCGTCCTCGACAAACTGCGAGAGCTGGACGAGGTTGCGTACATTCGATTCGCAAGCGTCTACAAGAACTTCGATGCGGCAGAAGACTTCCAACGCGAGGCAGCGCTCCTCGACAAATCCCCGGTCGGCTGAACAGAACCGACACGCTGCGAGGGCTATTAGGGTCGAGGTGTGACCGATACCACCACCACTCCACGTACAGACTCCGGCGAGCGAATTGCCTACAGAACGTGCCCCTTGTGCGAGGCCGGATGTGGTCTCGAGATCACTGTCAAACCCGGTGCAGCAGGCGAAGAGGTGTCGAGGATCCGAGGGGACCTCGCAGATGTCTTCTCGCATGGGTTCATCTGTCCCAAGGGTTCTGCACTGAAGCAACTTCACGAAGATCCGGACCGGCTCCGCAAGCCGATGGTGAAGCGGGACGGGCGGCACGTGGAGGTCGAATGGGACGAGGCGTGGGCCGAGGTCGCTGGTCGACTGCAGGACATCATCGAACGTCGAGGGCGAGAGTCTCTCGGTGTGTATCTCGGCAATCCGGGTGCTCACAGCCTCTCGGCAATGCTGTACAACAGAATGCTTCTTCAGGGGCTCGGAACACGTCGTCGGTTCAGCGCATCGACTGTTGACCAGATGCCCAAACAAGTGGCGGCTGGTTACATGTTCGGAACCGGTGTCAGCGTGGCCGTTCCCGACCTCGACCGAACGGACTACCTGCTGATGCTCGGCGCCAATCCGTTTGCCTCGAATGGAAGTCTGTGCACCGCACCGGACTTTCCGGGTCGACTGAAGGCGATACGAGAGCGTGGCGGCACGGTCGTCGTTGTCGACCCCCGTCGCACTCGTACTGTCGAAGAAGCGGATCGGTGGCTCGCGATCACGCCATCGACGGATGGGCTGTTCTTGATGGCCATCGTGAACGTCTTGTTCGCAGAGGGTCTCGTGTCGGTCGCCGACCGATTGAAGCCCCTGCTGGCAGGACTCGACACGATCGAGGAGTTGTCGCGGCCGTTCAGCCCCGGGTCGGTGGAGGCAGCCACTGGGTTGGCTGCTGAGGACATCACTCGGGTGGCACGGGAACTTGCCGCAGCACCAACAGCTGTCGTGTACGGGCGTATCGGCACGACGACGAACGAATTCGGCACCACCACATCGTGGCTCGTGGACGTGGTCAACATTCTCACGGGCAATCTCGACGAACCGGGAGGGGCGATGTTCACACGACCCGTCCTCGGCAATCCCACGACACGGGGAGTCGGCGGCAAGGGATCGGGTTTTCGAATCGGACGTGGCGGTGGGCAAACCAAGGTCAGCGGGTATCCCGAGGTGATGGGGGAGTATCCGGTTGCGGCTCTCGCCGAAGAAATCACCGATGCGGGCGACGAGTCGATCGCGGCCTTGATCACAGTTGCAGGTAATCCGGTGTTGTCGACGCCGCATTCGAAGCAGTTGGCCGACGCACTCGATCGTCTCGAATTGATGATCAGCGTCGACATGTATCTCAACGAAACAACGCGTCATGCCGACGTGATCTTGCCGGTGCCCTCTCAGTTGCAGCGCGATCATTACGACGTCTTGCTGTTGCAGTTCGCAATTCGAAACATTGCGAACTACAGCTCTGCAGTTCTGCCACTCGACGATGGCCAACCCGATGAATGGGAGATCCTTGCGAAGCTCGGAGCGATTGCGCAGGGCTTCGGACCCGATGTCGATCCGTCAGTCGTCGACGATGCGGCAATCGATGGTCTCGTGAGGCACAGCGTGGGAGATCCCACGTCACCGATTCACGGCCGTGATGCCGATGAGATTCGCGCGGCACTCGACGGCAGTCATCGACGAGGACCAGCGCGCATGCTCGACTTCATGTTGCAGACAGGTCCTCATGGTGCAGCTTTCGGCTCGAACCCTGGGGGAGCGAGCCTCGATCTTCTGCTCGCCAACCCGCATGGAGTCGATTATGGGGCACTCGAGCCGCGACTTCCCGAAGCACTCAGAACGCGGTCTGGGTCGATCGAAATGGCGCCTGCTGAGTTGGTCCCCGACGTCGATCGCCTTCGCGAATTTGCTCGGTCCGCGCCGAGTCGGGGCATGGTCCTCATTGGCCGCAGACATCTCAAGTCGAACAACTCGTGGATGCACAATGTACGAGTTCTCACCAAGGGTTCGATGTCGTGTTCGCTGATGATTCATCCAGATGACGCTGCTGATCTCGGACTCACTGACGGAGCGAGCGCGACGGTGACATCACGGGTTGGGGCTGTCACGGTGCCGATCGAAATCACCGATGACATTCGGCCAGGAGTCGTGAGTCTTCCTCATGGGTGGGGGCATTCGGAACCGGGGACGGCCATGCGGGTGGCTGCGGAGAAGCCGGGAGTGAACTCGAACGTACTCACTGATGATCGGGCTCTCGATCCCTTGTCGGGAACATCGGTTCTCAACGGCATCCCGGTTTCGGTCGTTCCAGCCCTCTGAGAGCACCGTCGAGGCCACGGGCTGGATCGGCGGTCATCCCCAGATCAGGTCCGCTATCCACAGAGACATCCACAGGCTTTTCCCCGAAGAAATCGACCAATTCACAGGGTTGTCCCCTTCCTTCTCACAAGGGGATACCCGTACAGTGCCGTCGGTGAAGAGTCATGTGCGAGGTGTGCGGTCGACCAGAACGGCGGTGTCTGCCCGATCGTCCACCTTCGCGAAGAATCATCGATTCTTCATCGACAATCGTTGACAGGGGCATAACTACACTGGTGTAATCTAACAACCTCTTGTGGTGACACAAGCGGTGGGGGGTCGCACACACCACATGTTGTGTCTCCTCGACTGACGAATAAGCCAGTGTCGGTTGGGCCAGATCGATTGGTCCCAACCGAAAAGAACACTCGAATCGAACACCCAAACCGCCATCTATTGAAAAGGAAACCCTACATGTCTCTCGCACCGGATCGTCTCGCCATTGGAATCCGTCGCCACTTCACCAGTGCGGGAACTCACCCGTACGACCAAGTCGAGTGGGAGACGAGGGATGCCAGGATCTCGAACTGGAAGGACGGGTCGGTTGCCTTCGAACAGCTCGGGGTCGAATTCCCGACGACCTGGTCCTTGAACGCAACGAACATCGTCGCTCAGAAATACTTCCGTGGGACACCGGGAACCGACGAGCGCGAGTGGTCGCTGCGTCAGGTGATCGATCGTGTGGCGGACACGATCACCACGTGGGGCGTCGAGGGCGGCTATTTCGTGGACCAGACCGAGGCGGACGCGTTTCGGGACGAGTTGAAATTCATTCTCGTGACGCAGCGTGCTGCGTTCAACAGTCCGGTGTGGTTCAACATCGGAGTCAAGGGTGTGCCGCAGCAGGCGAGCGCGTGCTTCATCCTCGCAGTGGACGACAAGATGGACGCAATCTTGAACTGGTACCGCGAAGAAGGAGTGATCTTCAAGGGCGGTTCGGGATCGGGCATCAACCTGTCGAAGATTCGATCGAGTGTCGAACTGCTGCAGGGCGGCGGAACCGCATCGGGTCCCGTGAGCTTCATGCGCGGAGCAGACGCGTCCGCTGGCACGATCAAGTCCGGTGGCAAGACTCGTCGCGCAGCCAAGATGGTGATCCTCAACGTCGACCATCCTGATATCGAAGAGTTCATCTGGTGCAAGGCCAAAGAGGAGCGCAAGGCGCGCGTCCTTCGCGATGCAGGCTTCGACATGGACCTCGACGGTGCCGATGCATTCAGCATCCAGTACCAGAATGCGAACAACTCCGTTCGAGTCACCGATGACTTCATGCAAGCAGTCGTCGACGATCGCGACTGGTCCTTCCGAGCAGTGACGACGGGGGAGCCTGTTCGCACCGTGCGCGCTCGTGATTTGTGGCGAGAGATTGCCGAGGCATCGTGGGAGTGCGCAGATCCCGGTCTGCAGTTCGACACCACCATCAACAAGTGGCACACGGCCCATGCGACGGGACGGATCAACGGCTCGAACCCGTGCAGCGAGTACATGCACATCGACAACTCGGCGTGCAACCTTGCTTCGATCAACTTGCTCAAGTATCTCGATGAAGATGGCACCTTCGACGTCGAGGCCTACAAGCACACGATCGAGACCATGTTCACCGCTCAGGAGATTCTCGTCGGTCGCGCCGACTATCCAACCGAGATGATCGGTGAGAACAGCCGCAAGTTCCGTCAGTTGGGCCTCGGATACGCCAATCTCGGAGCGCTGCTGATGGCTCTCGGACTTCCGTACGACTCCGATCAGGGACGGGCGTGGGCTGCTGCGCTGACGAGTCTCATGACCGGACATGCCTATGCGACCAGTGCCCGCACCTCGAGCCGCATGGGGCCTTTCGCTGGCTTCTCGGAGAACGAGCGGTACATGCTCAACGTTCTGCGGATGCATCGCGATGCCAGCCACCAGATCGCCGATGAGACTGTTGTTCCGGCTGAGTTGCTGAGAGCTGGTCAGGAGTCCTGGGAGATCGCTGTCCGAGATGGTGAGGAATATGGTGTGCGCAACAGCCAGGCCACAGTTCTCGCTCCGACGGGAACCATTGGCTTGATGATGGATTGCGACACAACGGGAATCGAACCCGACCTCGGTCTCGTGAAGATGAAGAAGCTCGTCGGCGGCGGAAACATGGTCATCGTCAATCAGACGATCCCGATGGCGCTGCGCAAGCTCGGCTACGACCCTCGCCAGGTGGAGGACATCATTGCCTACATCGACTCTGAGAAGTCGATCCTCGGCGCTCCGCATTTGAAGGCCGAGCACGTTGCAGTCTTCGCTTGCTCGATGGGCGACAACACGATCCACTACGAGGGTCACGTGCGAATGATGGGCGCCGTCCAGCCGTTCATTTCCGGAGCGATCTCGAAGACCGTGAACATGCCAGAAGAGGCGACGGTCGAAGACATCGAAGCCCTGCACCTGCTGTCGTGGCAGCTCGGCCTCAAGGCCGTAGCGATCTATCGCGACAACTGCAAGGTTGGTCAGCCGTTGTCGACGGCGAAGAAGGACGGAGCCGAGGAAGCATCGCCGGCCGACGCAGTGAGCGGCGCGGTCGAGCGAATCGTCGAGCGAGTTGTCACCAAGCCTGTGCGACAGAAGCTGCCTCGCAGCCGTCGTGGACGGACGTTCGAATTCCGCGTTGCTGACTGCAAGGGATTCGCAACGATCGGCGAATACGAAGACGGACGTCCTGGCGAGGTGTTCCTCACCGTGTCCAAGCAGGGTTCGACCTTGTCGGGAATCATGGACGCCTTCGCAAAGAGCATCAGCTATGGCCTGCAGTACGGCGTCCCCATGCGGGCCTTCGTCGAGGCATTTGTGAACATGCGCTTCGAGCCAGCTGGTATGACCGACGATCCGGACATTCGCTTTGCTGCGTCGATCATGGACTACTTGTTCCGTCGTCTGGCTCTCGAGTACTTGTCGTACGACGAGCGTCAGGAACTCGGCATCTTCTCGATCGACGAGCGTCTCCAGCCCACCCTTCCCGGTGTCGAGGAGTCGGCAATCGAGACGTCGATCGGCAGCGAGGTTGCTGCAGACCCGAAGAGCATTCCGTCAGTCGACGAGTTGATGACGCAGATGGAGCTCGGGATCGCCCCTCCTGCGCCGATCAGCGATCACTCCGCTGAGATTGCTCGGCCCGACGCTCGGCACAGCGATGCGCCGATGTGCATGCAGTGCGGAGTGCAGATGATCCGCGCTGGGTCGTGTCACGCGTGCCCTTCGTGCGGCAACACCAGCGGCTGTAGTTGATGAAAGTCGGATGTCGGGGGACTGATTCCCTCGACACCCGACTTTCATATCAGTGCCCTGGCGCCAAACGCGCCCCAACAGGCGTCGTATTCGCTTCTTGAGTCTCCGTGTAGCAGGTGTGATCTCGCCGGGGCTTCGTACAGAGTGAACGATGACGTGACCGATGTGGCTCGACGTTCGTCGGGCAGCCATCCATGGTGGTGCGAGCACCCTCGTGAAAACCGCAGGTTCGACATCTCTGAGGCCTCTGCCGTCACGAACATTGGTCCATTTCGCACGCAGGTCCTTCATCTTTCCGATCAGATCGATCTCACGGCCCTCTGCACGTGATGTCGGGTTGAAAAACCTCACCGAGTGATCCAC
>JBJTGN010000164.1:0-15088 GCA_046093905.1 Actinomycetota bacterium | reverse complement strand
GCGACGTGGAATGCGCTGTTCACGAGTCCCATCTTGCCAGGATTCAGAATTCCCTTCGGATCGAGGGCCGACTTCAATGCCTGAAGGACACTGTGTCCGGAGCCGAGGGCTTCGGACACGAAGCGCGCGCGATTGAGACCGATCCCGTGGTGGTGGCTGAGGTTGGCTCCCGCAGCGAGAGCTGCGCGAGAGCCGGCATCCCACAGGGCGACGTACGTCGACTCCACGGCATCTGGAGGAGGTGTGGCTGCGAAACTGAAGTACAGACATGCTCCGTCGGAATAGCTGTGCGACAGATGACAACTTGCGGCTCGAGCGTGTTCGACTCCCAAGAATGCCGAGCGGACATCTGCATAGATCTGGGTGAGGTTTGCCCACGGCGCTGCGACTTCCATCGTGTCGACGACGAAGCCCTTGTGTGTCAGAGCTTGTAGTGCACTTGTGTCGTTTCGGTGCTCCATCCAGCGATCGACAAGGTCTTTGGAAAGTGGGTGACAGCCGTCAGTTGCCAGGCACTCTTCGTGAACGATCGACATCGTTGCGCCGACGCTTGCGGGATCGGCCTGATCGAGGACGAGAAGTGCGCACGTCGTCCCGTCACCACCGTGGCTTCTCTGCGTTTCGATCGCGTCGTAGAGACGCAAGACGGCAGGTGTTCCACCACGTTGGAGAATCCGTCGACATGCGTCGATCCCGGAAGCAAAATCCGCGAAGCGATATGCGCAGCGATCCTCTCGACTCGGAAGGGGATGGCAGCGCAGCCATACTCGGGTGATGATGCCAAGGGTTCCTTCGCTGCCCACGAAGACGCCCTGCAGGTCGGGTCCACTTGCCGAACGGGGCGCGGCTCCGAATCGGACGACCGATCCCGACGCCAGGACGACCTCGAGGCCGCAGACCATGTCCTCGATCTTTCCGTAGCGGGTCGACATCTGGCCGGCGCCCCGGCAGGCCACCCATCCGCCGACTGTTGAAATGGCAAAGCTCTGGGGGAAGTGACCGAGAGTCAGCCCGGCCGCTGCCAGTTCTTCTTCAAGTTGGGGACCGAATGTCCCGGGTAGAACCTCGACAATGTTGCTCGTCGGGTCGATGCTCACGACACCCGCCATCGAAGTCATGTCGAGGATCACGCCGCCGAAAAGAGGGATCGACGCGCCGCACACTCCGCTGCGACCAGCAGCAGCGGTCACAGCTATTCCGTGGTCGCTGCAATAGGACAGAACGTGGGATGTCTCGAGTGTGGTTCGCGGCTTCACGATCACTGAAGCGATGGCAGGTACTTCACCTCGAAGTGCCCAATGCATCGAAATCGGCCACCAGTCACGTCCCGCATCGGCGAGATGGTCGACATCGGTGTCGACCGGGCAGATCGCCCGTAGTTGTTCGATGTGGACCATTGACATCTGTGTAGTCCCGGTTGGGAAATGGGCTTGAACGGCGGTGTCGTTCCGAGTCACGACGTCGATCGGGGAAGCGGGTAGTGAGGTGTGGTCGTTCATCTCATCGCACCGAGTCCTGCAGTTCGTCTTCGGTCAACTCTGCGCACACACTCTCATGGTCGCAGATCTCCTGGAATGCGCGCACCTCGCGACCGACACGTTCTTCGTCCCATCCGAGGAGAGGGGCCATCAAAAGGGCGGTTTCGCGGGCCGCCTCCCGGGAACCGCGACGATCGAAGAGCAATGCCCGCGTGCGCCGAGAGAGTACATCGTCGACAGTCAGTGCCATTTCCTCGCGTACAGCGAAGACCACTTCGGCGCGCAGGTAGGGCAGACCGGGCACGAGTGGTCGCCCGAGGCTCTCGTCGCGAGAGATGAGGTCGGCGATTCGTGGCGAGTCTGTGCCGAATCTGCCCCACAGGTGGTTGTCGACTCGAGAGAAGCGAGAACGTCGTCGAGCCCGACTCGCTCCGTGGAGGAGAAGCCTCTTGGTTCGACACCGATGACGAGAGAGTGGTCGGACCGACACTCCCAGAATCGGAGCCAATTCGTCGATTGCGTCTTCGGCCATCTCGCGGTAAGTCGTGAGTTTCCCTCCAGTGACGGTGACGATGGCTTGATCATCGACAGAGACCCGGTGGCGTCGCGAGAGATCGGCGGTTCGACCTGCCGACGCTGTCCCTTCGGAGGTCTCAGGCGGAACGACAAGTGGTCGCAGCCCTGCCCAGGTACCCACGATGTCATTGTGCGTGATTCCGGTGGTCAGTGAATGATTGAGCGCGCGAACGACATAGTCGATGTCGTTTCGCGTGCACTGCGGGTCATTGCGCGAACCCGAGTAATCGGTATCGGTTGTACCGACATATGTGTGGGTGAACGTCCCGTCGGCACGCGGTCCCCACGGAACGAGGAACAAACTGCGACGATCCTTGGGAACGGGGATCACCACCGCGATGTCGTTTCGCACCTTGTCCCAGGGGATCGTGATGTGCACGCCCTTCGCCGGACGAATGGTCCCGAACGTCGAAGCCGGCCCAGATGCCGAGACTGACTCGTGGCTGACCGGACCTGTGGCATGCACCTTCGACAGGACTTCGTCCACCCAAACACCCGCCGCATTGACGATCGTCCGTGACCTCACTTCGAATGTCCCGAATTCGTCGCGCACGAGGGTGACATAGATGTGTGTGTCGATGTCATGTGAATCACCGACTGGCAGGTTCGGCCGACTGATCGAGACGACTTCGGCATAGTTGAGGAGAGTCGCTCCATGGTCGCTCGCAGTGCGCGCAAGCGCGATACACAATCGGGCGTCATCAGCGCGCGCGTCGTAGTACACGTAGGCCGAGGCGAGACGGCCGCTGTCCATCGAGGGAAGGTGAGCTGAAGCCTTTGCCTTTCGAAGTCGGCGGTGAATTCTGCCGATGAGCAGGCCGCCTGTGATGTCGTACATCCACAGTGCAGACCCGAGTGCACGCGCAATCCTTCGCGAGATCAGACCATCCCTGGTGAGAATGGGAATCATGAAAGGGAGGATTTCGACGAGATAGCGCGCATTGCGCCTCAGCCGTCGACGTTCGTGAAGAGCTTCGTAGACCAGACGGACATCACCTTGTTGGAGATATCGCAGCCCGCCGTGGACAAGTTTCGAACTCTTCGAGGAGGTACCAGAGGCAAAATCGTGGCGCTCGACCAATGCGGTCGAAAGTCCTCGAGAAGCAGCGTCGACCGCAGCGCCAAGCCCGGTGATTCCGCCTCCGATCACCAGGACATCGAAGACGTCGCTGGAGAGTCGAGTGCGCATCTGCCCTCTGTCGAAGGGTCGGCTCGATCCAACTTCCCGAAGTCGACGAAATGCCATCGCCCGAACAGTAGGGGATCGATACGTGAATTCCGCTCCGACTCTTTCCCGGCGACGGTTCTGCTCCTATTCTCTCCGGGGACGAATGGGACGCGGGGGCGTCTCAGGTCGAGGGGTGTGGACATGGACATCGGGTGGCGTTCGATGGGGGCATGTCGCGGGCTGGACCCGGACATCTTCTTTCCCGAATCCGATGAGCAGGTTCGGGAAGCCAAAGGGATCTGTTTCGGCTGCGATGTTCGCGTGGCATGTCTCGAGCATGCATTGGCGAGTCGAGAAAAAGTTGGAGTGTGGGGCGGAACCACCGAGCGCGAACGACGGCGAATCATCCGTCAGCGCCGTCGCACCGCCTAGTCGTCGCTCGCACGATCACCGGAGGCTCGAAGGTGCCCCGACTCGAGTGGGTATCCTGGGTCAATGCCTGCGCCAGAGGAGTCGAGTGAAGTCGTGCTCGAGTCGATCGGCGGATGGCCAGCAGTGATTTCTGGGCTCCTCGATCGAGTCGATCTCCCGGCGAGCCATGCGCGAGCGGCCATGTCGAACATCTTGAATGGCGATGCGACTGCGGCGCAGTTGATCGGTTTCGTCGTAGCGCTGAGAGCCAAAGGCGAGACCCCAGAAGAGATCTCGGGTCTTCTCGATGCGGTACTCGAGGCGGCCACCTTGGTTCCTCTCGACGACGAATTACGCGAAAGAGCAATCGACATCGTGGGGACTGGCGGCGATCGAAGTCATTCGATCAATGTGAGCACCATGGCTGCGCTCGTCGTCGCCGGCGCAGGTGTTCCTGTGTGCAAACACGGAGCGCGGGCTGCCTCGTCGCAATGTGGAACTGCCGATGTGCTCGAAGCACTCGGTGTTGCCATCGAACTCGCGCCCGAAGGCGTGAGGCGATGTGTCGAGCAAGTCGGTTTCGGGTTCTGTCTTGCTCCTCGTTACCACCCTGCATTTCGGTTCGCCGCCCCAGCTCGACGGGAGATCGGTGTTCCGACCGTGTTCAACCTTCTCGGTCCGATGGCTAACCCGGGGAGAGTTCGACGCCAACTGATCGGTGTCGCCAACCCTGCTGTGGCCGAGCGTATGCTCGCCTCGCTGCGGTTGCACGGATCACTTTCCTCGTGGGTCGTTCATGGTCAAGGACTGGACGAGTTGACGACGACCGGACCTTCGCATGTTCTCGAACTGCGCGGGGGTCGAGTGAGGTCCTTCACGGTCGATCCCGTGTCACTCGGACTGGCTCCTGCGATTTCAGAAGAACTGGTCGGAGGGGATCCGGCATTCAACGCCGCTGTTGTCCGCTCCGTTCTGTCGGGAGAGCACGGGGCTCACCGCAACATCGTGATCCTCAATGCAGCCGCCGGACTGGTGGTTGCCGATGCCGCAGCAGACCTCGAAGAGGGCATCGCGATGGCGAGAGAAAGTATCGACTCGGGTGGCGCTCAGGCAGTTCTCGATGGAGTGGTGCGCGTGTCGCAGGCAGCTCTCGTCGATGTCGGTTCGTAGATGTCACGAACCGAATTGCTCAGAGTTCGAGTGCCCGGATCATCCGCCAACCTCGGACCGGGTTTCGATGTGCTGGGAATGGCCGTGTCGGTCCACGCGGAACTGGGAGTTCTCGACGCGCGCGATTCGGGTTCGCAGCATCCGATCGCTGAGGGGCGACATCCAGCGAATCTTGCCTACCGTGCCGCAGGTGGAAGTTCCGAAATCTGGGCGCGCAGTTCGATCCCGTCGGGCCGTGGACTCGGCTTTTCTGGCGCGATGCGAGTGGGGGCGATCGCTCTCGGTCTCGCCGAGAGGGCTGGCGTCATCGGGGGTGAACTTGGGGCTTTCATCGACGAACAGGGCAGCGCCATGTTGGCTCTCTCGGCGGACTTGTAGGGCCACTCGGAGAATGCCGCAGCGAGCTTGTACGCGGGCGTGGTGGCCTGTGTCGAATCCTCTGGCCACGTGACTGCGACGCCGGTACCTCTGGCCACAGACCTTCTCTCGAAATCGGCGCTCGTCGTCTGGGTGCCCGATGTGCAAACTGCGACGTCGGAGAGTCGAGCAACACTTCCTTCGTCCGTCTCGCGTGCCGATGCCGTCTTTAACCTCGCTCGAGTCGTCCAATTGGTCCTTGCTCTTGGCTCGAATGATCGAGAGATGATGAAACTCGGAGCCGAAGACAGACTTCACCAAGACCATCGACTGGAGAAGGTGCCGATGAGCCGACTGGCGATCGAGCAGATGACGAGTGCAGGGGCGTCTGGCTGTTGGCTCTCCGGATCAGGTCCGACGGTTGCAGCACTCGTCCATGCCGATGCCATCCCTCGGGTGGAAGCTGCATTGAGCATCCCTGAGTTGGAGCAGGCTGGTCGATACATGCGACTGGCGATCGACGTGGAAGGGCTTCACGCGGCGCGCTGAAAACGGGAAGTACCCGTACTCGGCACGATCGTCAACGGTGTGCTCCAGTTTCCCGAGCACGAGATGAGTCGCGCTGAGTCGGCGTTGTCCTCGAAGTAGCGCCAGATGTTCAGTACCTCATCGAGTGCGGAACTTGGCAATGGCATCGATGATTCGACGGTCGGGGGAGATGCATGGAGAACATCGTCGATGTCGAGTTGCGCAGACGACTTTCCCGATGCTGTGACCACCAAGGGAAACAACAGTTGTCCGGCTGACCGAGTTGCGACAAGTGCACCTTGTTCGATGTCGAATTCGACGTCGCCGATACGAAGTTCGATTCGTTCTGCGCGGCGGAACTCTTCGATCTTGCGCTGTCGCGACAGAGCCGTCTCGAAGGATTGAATTCGATCACGCATCGAGGCTGCTTCTTCATAGCGCTGGGCCGCAGAAAGCCCGCTCATGCGCTCGTACAGTCTCTCGAAGAGCAACGACGGCGAGTTCGACAAGGCTTCGACGACGAAGTGGACGATCCCTCGATATTCGTCACGGTCAGCGGTTCCCGAGCACGGACATCGGGCGACACCGAGTTGAGCGGCTGAACACACAGGAGCGTCCTGAGGTGGAACATACGAACGGCCGAGACGAGCAGTGCAACGCCTGAGCGGTACGACGGACTCGATTGCTTCGATCACCTGGCGAGCAGCCGTGCGACTCGTCAGCGGACCGATGTACAAGCCTTGACGGGAAGACGATGGAGACTTCGTGATGACGAGGCGCGGCCATTCTTCATCGAGAGTGAGGCGCACGTAGCAGTACTTGTCGACTGTTGTGCCGGCGCGGTTGTACTGAGGAAGCAATCGTTGGATCAGGCGCGACTCGTAGACACTCGCGGTCAAGGGATCAGGAGTCGCAATATGTGCAATCGACTGGACCTGGCGAAGCATCGACCCCACTTTGCGTCGGGATTCCGAGGTGCTGAAATAACTGCGCACACGCTGTCGAAGGTTCGTCGCCTTGCCGACGTAGAGAACTCGATTGCGGGCGTCCACGAACATGTAGACACCAGGACCACGAGGCAGGTCTTCGGTGAGCCTCAGCTTGGCCGCGAGTGGATGTGTTTCGAGACGAGGCAGAGAGATGAGGTCGTCGAGTCCGAGCACGCCGAAACCAGCAGCCCGCTCGATGAGGAGGTGGAGAAGGTCTCCAGTTGCCAGAACGTCGTCGAGTGCGCGGTGACTTGGTTGGTGTGCAAGGCGGAGGCGAGACGCGAGAGTTCCCAGTTTGCAGTCGGGAACCTCGTCGCGGACCAGTCGACGCGCGAGGTGCACCGTGTCCACGACCTTGTTGGTGAGAGGATCGTGTCCGTCTCGAATCAGAGATGCATTCAAGAACCCCATGTCGAAACGCGCATTGTGCGCAACGATCACCGCATCGCCGATGAACTCGAGGAAGGTCGGCAGTATCGACTCGATGCGCGGCGCTGGAAGAAGCATCGCCTCGGTGATGCCCGTCAGAACGGTGATGAAGGGGGGAATTGGGCATTCGGGGTTGATCAGCGTCTGGAACGTGCCCAGACATTCACCGCCTCGGTACTTCGCAGCACCGATCTCCGTGATCCGGTCGAAATCGGATGAACCGCCAGTCGTTTCGAAGTCGATCACGCAGAAGGTGACGTCGGCCAGGGGAGTTCCGATGTCATCGAAGGACTTTTGACCGCCCGCCACTGGACGACCCGCTCGCGGGCCGACAGGGCTCGTTGGGGTGGAGTCGATGCGGGACACTCCCTGAGTGTTCACGAACAGGTGTACGGAGTCAAGCACTGCCAGAACCCTATGTAGGGGGTGTGACAATCGATCCGGTTGGCCGCGATTCGAACTCCTACGATCCCAACATGGCAGATCACGGTCCGACAGATCGAAGCCCCATTGTTCAAGACGTGGGAGAGGGCTGTTTCGCCTATGTCCAGCCAGACGGGAGTTGGGGGTGGAGCAACGCCGGGCTCGTCGTTGCCGACGGCGCGTCCCTCCTCATCGACACCCTTTTCGACTTGCATCTCACGCGCAAGATGCTCGAGTCGCTGAAGCCTCTCGTCAGAACGGCTCCCATTCGGTCGCTCGTCAACACGCACGCGAACGGAGATCACTGCTACGGCAATCAACTGGTCGAAGATGCAGAGATCATCTCGTCGGCAGCGGCTGCCCACGAGATGACCGAGGTTCCCCCTGCAATGCTCGCAGCGTTGAATGCGGACACTGGAGAGATCGGAACGCTCTTTCGACGATTCTTCGGATCATTCGATTTCGAAGGCATCGAATTGAAACTGCCAACTCGCACCTTCGAGGGTCACCTCGATCTCGAAGTGGCTGGTCGCGCGATCGAATTGATCGAAGTCGGACCAGCGCACACACGCGGTGACGTCATTGTCCATGTTCCCGATGCGCGCACCGTGTACACCGGTGACATCTTGTTCATCGGGGGAACGCCGATCGTGTGGGCCGGTCCGCTGTCGAATTGGATCGCGGCCTGCGATCTGATGCTCGGTATGGATGTCGATGCCGTCGTTCCGGGACACGGTCCCGTCACCGACAAGCGGGGAGTGGTCGAGGTTCGCGATTACTTGGCGTTCATCGAGTCCGAGGCGACTCGAACTCATGAGGCTGGTCTCGATGCATTCGATGCAGCGCGAGAGATTGCACGGAGTATGGGTGCAGACGGCTCGACATACGCGAAGTGGGGAGAGTTCGGACGCATCAGCGTCAATGTGGACACGGTCTACCGAAGTCTCGATACCCAACACCGGTCGCCCGATGTCATCGAGCAGTTCAGGCGGATGGCTGCAATCGAGACTGGTTCTTGACCGTCCGCCGAGAGGCGAGAACCCATCCGACGACAACCGCTGTTGCGAAGATGAGCCATTGGATGGCGTACGAAAGGTGTGATCCTTCGGACAAAGTCGGGCGTGCTACCGGCTGCAAGGACGCGTCCTCTGCTGGTTCGGATGCTTCTGCGTACACCGCGAGGGGGAGCACCGTGCCGTCGATCTGTTGCGCAATCCGTTCGATGTCCAGCCGAAAGAACTCTCTGACCTCTCCCGTCGAGGTGTTCAGGTCAGTGGATCGACGGGCGTCGGACAGACGAGCAGTTCCGATCACGGTGACAGTGCCTTCGGGTGGGGGAGGAACATCCGTGTCGAGTGGGAGAAATCCGCGTACGACGAGCAGGGTGGTTCCATCGTCCAACTCCAAGGGAGTCACAACGTTGAGACCTGCTCTACCACCTTGGCTGCGATTGAGGATCAACACTTCATCGCTTGGCCGGTACGTCCCGACAGCGCCCACTCTCCGCCATTCGGAATTCGCGGGCGTTGACATGTCGAGTGTGGTCACATCCACGACCTCTTCCGTCGAGCGCTGTTCGACCCGAGAATTGAATTCCTGTCGCTGATCCAAGCGGTCGAACTGCCACAGGGACAGATTGACCATTGCGACCACAGCTGCGACGCAGAGAATGTGGAAGGCGATCATTCTTGGCCGAAAGAGGGGAGACGCCACGGGAATGACGGTATCGCCGGCGAGGGCTCGGCCTTCGAGCTTCGATTGTGCAGGTCGAGGATTCTGCGTCGCTCGCGGGGGAGAGAACTGGCGAGTGTGGCACGCTGGAGGCGTGTCTCAATCCGATGGATTCCCGGATTTCAAGATTCCCCACGCCGAGAAGATCGAGTGGATGATCGAAACGAGCGGATGGGCACTCGAGCCCGTCGCTGCCAACTTCGACAGTGACCCACCCCGCGGGCCGTATGCCTACACGATCGGCCTGCCTGCCGCCCACCATTTCCCGGACATCGTCGTTTTCGGTCTGACTCCCGTCGCAACGAAAGGCATCATCGATCTCGTCGTCGAACGATTGCTTCACGGAGTCGAGGTGCCGCTCAACACCGCTCTCGTCGGACTCCTCGACAATGAACTGCGATGTGTTTTCGCCGAGGTCGACACTCCAACCCATGTGGATCTGTTCGAGACTGCAGTGAAGTGGTATCGGGGTCAGTCTTTCGAGATGGTGCAGTTGATCTGGCCCGACCGAAACGGCTGGCTGCCCAACGAATCTGGATTCGACGCGTCGCTGTCTCTTGCCCAACCGATCGTTGCCAGTCGAGCGTGGGAGAACTCCTGACGTGGCCCATCGCGTGACTTCCCCTGCTCTGCAGAGAGCGCAGCGATTGCTTCAACAATGGGTGCGTCCTCAGGTCGCGATGGGCGTGATCCCGTTCGCGGTCGAGGCGAGTGCCGAACTCTTCGAACCCGTTTCATTCGCAGACGCCATGTCGCTCCCGATGAGTCCGTTCACCGTCGGGTCGACGTGGGGTCGGCCTTGGCACACGGTCTGGTTCAAACTTTCGGCAACAGTGCCCGAAGGAGTGACTGTCGCGACCTGGTCGCATCGATCGACCTCGGATTCAGCGGTCGCGGAGATGGTTTCCAAGTCGAGGGGATGGCGTGGCTCAATGGGCGACGAGTTCAGGCTGTGCAGCCAGATCGGAGGCTGGTTCCACTCGGCGCGCGATCCGGTGGGGATGTCGTGGAACTCTGGGTCGAAGCGACGGCAACACCGATCATCGCTGGCCATGCATTCGGATATGCGCCGACGCCACTCGGTGACCCGCGTACTGCGGGAAAGACTCATCTCTATGCCTTGAAGCGAGCGGACCTCGCCATTCATGACCGGAACGTCGAAGAGTTGGCGGGCGTTCTGCACTCGATGATCGACCTCGTCATCGACTCCGAAGAAGATGCACCACAACGTGCCCGACTGTTCGATCTTCTCGACAGAGTTGCCGATGTGGTGGACGTTCGCTCGCTCGCCACGACGGCTCGCCCTGCCTTGGATCTGATCGCGCAGGAAAGTGCGAAGTTTGCTGCTTCGACGGGACATTCCATTACCGCAGTCGGCCACGCTCATCTCGATACTGCGTGGTTGTGGCCGATCCGGGAGACTCGACGCAAGGCTGTGCGAACGTTTGCGAATGCAGTGCGGCTTCTCGAGGGGAATCCTGACGCGGTGTTCTGCCACAGCCAGGCTCAGCACTATGCCTGGGTTCTCGAGGAAGCTCCGGAGATCTTCGAGCAGGTGAGAAACCTGGTGAAGGCTGGTCGATGGGAGCCCGTTGGTGGGATGTGGGTCGAGACTGATCTGAATCTGCCTGCGGGGGAGAGTCTCATCCGCCAATTCGTGCATGGTCGGCGTGCATTTGCTCAGTGGTTCACAGAGTCGAACAACGGGCGGAAAGGTTCGGGCGCATTCCTTCCCGATGATTTCGGCTACCCGGCAACGCTGCCTCAGATCGTTCGTCACTGCCAAGGCGAGTGGTTCTTCACGCAGAAGCTGAGTTGGAACGAGTCGAATCGATTTCCTCATCACAGTTTCTGGTGGGAGGGGATCGACGGTTCTCGGGTCTTTGCACACTTCAGCCCCATCGAGACGTACAACGCCCTCCTGACGCCATCGCAACTTCGCTTCGCAGAACGGAACTTCTCCGATCATGCGGGTTCATCGATGTCGTTGGCTCTCTACGGGCACGGTGACGGCGGCGGAGGTCCGACTCAGCAGATGATCGACAGGGTTCGGACATCGTCATGGTGGAGTGACGTGCCGCAAGTGGTGTTCGGACGTGTGGACGAGTTCTTCGACCGAGCTGTGTCGGAATATGGCCAACGGGCCCCGACATGGGTTGGGGAGATGTACCTGGAAAAGCATCGCGGTACCTACAGTTCGCAGATCGCGACGAAGAACGGCAACCGACGCTGTGAACGTTTGCTGCACGAGTGGGAACTCTGGGCCTCTTCGAAGATGGTGACCGAGGGAACGTCAGAGCCGTCACATGTCGTCACTGAACGTGCTCAGACCTGGCAGCGCGTCCTGACTCAGCAGTTCCACGACATCATTCCGGGATCTTCGATTGCTTGGGTGCACCGAGACACCGAAGACGAGCACCGAGACATCGCGGCCTCGATCAACCGCCGTATCGACGAAATGCTCGCATCTTCCTCGTTCGAAGGCGATGTGCCACCAGGTGAATCCAACGACGCACCATCCGAGTGCACTTTCGTTGCCAACCCGAGCCCGGTGTCGATGAATGGTGTCGTGTCGATCGATGGTCGACAGCGCTGGATCGAGGTTCCTGCAATGTCGATCGCACCTCTCGGGCATGAGAATGCGCGTCCTGACGACATCGGTCCAGTCATGGTCGATATCGGTCCGAACAATGAAGTCGTCGTTTCGAACGGCATCGCTCGCCTCGAGATCGACGCAAGTGGAGTCGTGTGCGACATTGTCGATGTTCGGCGCTCTCGTTCCATCGTCCCATCAGGTCGATTCGTCGGATTGCAGAAGCGTCGAGATGTGCCGGCTGAATACGATGCATGGGACATCGACAGAGCAGACGCAGATGCTCCTGCGGATGATCTCGTGGCGAAGGGTCCAGCGATCGTCACGTCCTCGAATGATCTTCAGGCAACGGTTGCTCTCGAGTACGCGTTCGGTCGATCCCAATTCACGTTGACGTACACGATCAAAGCTGGAGAGCCCGTGATCGAATGTCGGCTGATTGCTGATTGGCGCGAGCGAGAAACGCGAGTGCAGTTCGTTCTTCCAACGGACGTCATGGCCAGAGATGCTCTGTGCGGCGTGCAGTTCGGTCACGTGCGGCGTCCTCGACATGGCAATACCTCTTGGGATGCAGCCAAGTTCGAAGTGTGTGCCCATCGGTACGTCTATGTCAGCGAACCAGGATGCGGGATCGGTCTTGTCGCGGACGGACCACGGGGCTACGACGTACGCGGCGACGCGCTACGTCTGACGTTGCTTCGCTCTCCGTCGTTTCCCGATCCTCACTGTGATGAGGGTCATCAGGTCATCGACTGGGGTGTGTACCTCGACGCGGCCCCTGGTGATGTGGGCGAGCTCGAACGAACCGTGGCGCGCAGAGCCCACCCGATCCGGCTGATACGTGAAGGCGGCACGTCCAGTGTTGCTCCGGTCGAATGCCTCGCACCGGGAGTACTGATCAGTGCCGTCAAGCCAGCCGAAGATGGCTCGGGCGACCTCATCGTTCGCATGTGGGAGACTCGGGGTTCGCGTGCGTCGGGCTCGGTCGTTGTTCGCGGAGCCATCGAGGTTCTTCGGTCCGACGGTCTCGAAGAACCAATTGAAGGAGTTCCCGTGCGGCGAGTCGACAAAGGGCACTCTGTCCTCGACATCGAAATGAGACCATTCGAGATCACCACTCTGCGACTTCGGCGAAACGGGTGATCAACTGGCAGTATGAAGTCGTAGTTCCGACCGACGGTCCAGGAGGGGGATGATGACGAGCCGAGATTCGATGCCGGTGCTCATCTACGACGGAGACTGCGCGTTCTGTTCGTCGAGCGTTCGATTCATTCAAGACCACATTCGCCGCCATCCCCGATGTGAACCGTGGCAATGGCTCGATCTCGATGTCTACGGCGACCGTTTCGGGTTGACACGAGACGATTGTGAGAGGTCTGTGCAGTTCATCGACCTCGATGGAACAGTGCATGCGGCCGAACTGGCCGTGGCTCGAGTGCTTCTCTACGGTGGCAGGGGATGGGCGGTACTCGGGCGAACTCTGCTCCTACCGGGAGTGCGTCATCTTGCTGGCATCGTTTACCGATGGATTGCCAAGAATCGTCACCGAATGCCGGGTGGAACGCCCCAATGCTCGATGTCGCCCGAGCAGAGAGCTGAAACTTCGAAGGGGTCGACGTGACAGAGAATCAAGGCGGGTCGAATCCGATGTCGTCCGAACCCCGACGACTGTGGCAAGAGGCGTTTGCAGCATCGCGATTGCGCTCCGATCTATTCACGACGATGTCCGGCGTACCTGTTGATCCTGTGTACGGCCCAGCAGACGGAGAGTTCCCCGGGGTGTTTCCCTACACACGCGGACCGTACGCGTCGATGTATCGCTCGAAACTCTGGACGATGCGCATGTTCGCTGGATTCGGAACGGCTCAGGACACGAACGAGCGTTTCAAAGAGATTTTGAGAGCGGGTGGAGATGGACTTTCGACGGCATTCGACATGCCGACTCTGCTCGGGTTGGATTCCGACGATCCCATGTCACTAGGCGAAGTCGGTCGATGTGGAGTCGCGGTCGACACGCTGGCCGACATGAGCGACCTCTTCGCTGGTATCGATCTGTCGGCGATCACGACGTCGATGACGATCAACTCTCCGGCAGCCGTGATCTTGGCGATGTTCGTTGCCCAGGCAGAAAAGGCAGGTGTCGATCGCCGACTACTCGGCGGGACTCTGCAGAACGACATTCTCAAGGAGTATCAGGCGCAAAAAGAGTTCGTGTTTCCTCCTCGTCAGTCGATGAGGTTGGTTCGTGACACCATCGCCTTCACGGCGGCCGAGATGCCACGTTGGAATTCAGTTTCCATTTCCGGCTACCACATTCGTGAGGCGGGATCGACAGCCGCAGAGGAACTCGCATTCACTCTGGCGAATGGTTTTGCATATGTCGAACTTGCCAGTCGTGCGGGGCTCGCAGTGGACGACTTCGCGCCGCGGCTCTCGTTCTTCTTCAACGCCCATATCGACTTCTTCGAAGAGATCGCGAAGTATCGAGCAGCCCGTCGGATTTGGGCGAAGTGGATGAAGAGTAGATACGGCGCGAGCGCAGAGAGATCCTTGCAGTTGCGGTTTCACACGCAGACTGCCGGCGTATCGCTCACCGCACAGCAGCCCGAAGTGAACATCGTTCGAACAGCTATCGAGGCCCTGGCAGGAGTTCTCGGCGGAACCCAGTCGTTGCACACGAACTCGATGGACGAAGCCCTCGCTTTGCCGACCGAGAAGGCAGCCCGAATCGCACTGCGAACTCAGCAAGTCATCGCCTATGAAACGAATGTGGCATCAGTCGCCGATCCTCTCGGCGGCTCCCATTTCGTGGAGGCCTTGACGGACGAAATGGAACGTCGTGCCGAGGAAATCTTTCACCTGATCGACGACATGGGAAATGGATCGATGCTCGAGGGATGCATTGCGGGAATCGAAGAGAACTGGTTCCAGGGGAGAATCGCCGACAGCGCCTACGAACTGGAACGGGCCTTCAATCGAGGTGAGAGAACCGTCGTCGGAGTGAACCGTTTCCTGGAAGGCAACGACGACTCGGATCTCGACATTCTGAAGATCACCAACGAAGACGAATCAAAACAACGACAGCGACTCGCCCGGGTGCGAGCCGAGCGTAACGTTCAGGCAGTCGAAGAATCCCTGCGTCGACTCGAGGTGGAAGCAGCGGACCCCGAGGTGAACCTCATGCCTGCGCTCATCGAGGCTTCGACTGCGTACGCAACTGTGGGTGAAATGATGG